>DLYX01000277.1:0-1853 GCA_003447545.1 Deltaproteobacteria bacterium
AGGAAGGGCGCGGGGTCCGGCGCGAAATCAGGTGCCGCCCAACCACCGCAGAATCATCGCACGATCCTGATCGAGCTCGGGTGCGGGCCGGTGGGTCTCGGGCTCGGGTACGCCCGACATCTTGATGGGGTTGCCCGGCACCCGCAGCGTGCCGATCGGTGGATCTTCCACCGACCGAATCATCTTGCGGGCGGCCACCTGATCGAGGCGCGCCACGTCGGCAACAGTGTTGATCGGGGCTACCGGAATGCGGGCCTTCTCGAGCACGCCCAGCCAATGCGCGGCATCTTCCGAGGCAAAGGTCTGCTCGACCTGGCGGTCGAGTTCGTCGATATTCTGACGTCGCAGGTCGGCTGTGAGGAAGCGTTCGTCCTTCTTCAGATCCGAGCGCCCGATCGCATCACAGAAATCCCAGTAAAGTTCGTCATGGCCCGCGCAGACCACCAATTGCCCCTGCTTCGCACGAAAAGCCTGAAATGGAGCGATATTGGGATGGCGCGTGCCGAGCGGACCGGGAACTTCACCCGTCGCCAGATGGCGGGTGAGCGCGTTCTCGAGAATCGCGACCTGAGCATCGAGCATCGCCACATCGATTTTCAGGCCCCGACCGGTTTCTTCGCGTTTATAGAGAGCCGAGTTGATCACGATGGTCAGGAAGAGCCCCGCCACGATATCGCCGACCGATACACCGACCCGCACCGGATCGCCGCCCAGAGGTCCCGTGAGACTCATCAGGCCGCTCATCGCCTGCACGACCATATCGTAAGCGGGACGCGGGGAGAGCGGCCCGGTGTGACCGAAACCGGAGGCCGCCGCATAGATCAAGCGTGGGTAGCGCTCGTGCAAGTCATCGAAACCGTAGCCAAGACGTTCCATCACGCCGGGTCGGTAGTTCTCGACCACAACATCCGCCTCTGCCAACAGATCCTCGAAAATGGCGCGATCCTCGTCCTTTTTCAGATCGAGAAGGATCGACTCCTTGTCGTAGTTCAGGCCCGCGTAATAGAGACTTTTCCCGCCGACAAAGGGCCCCAGCGTCCGCGCGGCATCCTGTGAATGGCCGGGGCCTTCGATCTTGATCACGCGCGCCCCCAAATGCCCCAGCACCATCGTGCAATAGGGTCCGGCCAACACCCGAGTCAGGTCGAGAACAGTAATTCCAGCAAGCGGTCGTGGATCCATAAATCCGTTTAAGCCTGCCGTCGACCGGATACGCAAACCAAACACTCGGAGCGAAGCACCCACCCGAAAACGCTAGACGAATGGACGATTTCCTGAGAATAGATGCAAGCGGCCCAATCCAGCGGTCGCGGGGGGAATCGAATGCGTAAAGCCAATGCCAAGCTGATGCCGGTCCATTTTGTTGCGGTCCTGAGCCTTGCCCTGCTGAGTTTTGCCAGCCGCGCCACAGCGCAGGAAGATGCGGGCGGCATCGTCACCGATCCCGCCGCCGAATTCTTCGACGAGGCCGATACCGGCGGGATCACCGACGAGATCGACGCCATGGACGCGCAAGTCGAGGCTGCCGCCGACAACGACGGCGAGATCCCCGAGGTCTCACGCCGCGCCAGCAACCGGATCGAAGAGATCGTCGTCAGCGCGCGCAAGCGCGAAGAAGCTCTGGAAGACACGCCGATTGCCGTGACTGCGCTGAGCGACAATATGCTGCGCGACGCAGGCATCGAGCGACTCGACGAAATCCAGAACCTTGTGCCCAACCTGCAGATCCGCGACGGCATCACCGGCTATGATGCCACCGTGATCATTCGCGGCGTCGGCCAGGGAGATACCGAGATTACCTTCGACCCCGGCGTCGGCATCTATGTGGACGGCGTCTATCTTGCCCGCTCGCA
>DLYX01000277.1:2277-3586 GCA_003447545.1 Deltaproteobacteria bacterium
CTGACCACGATCAAACCCGCGCAGGAACTCGGCGCCTATGCCTACCTCCGCGCCGGCACGCTCGGCACCGTCGATACCCGCGTTTCGCTCGATCTCCCGATTGATATCGGCTGGCTGGAAGACAAACTCTTCTCTCGTTTCACCTTCGCCTCACAGAATGAGCGCGGCTACGTGTATGACGCGGGCCACGATGTCTACCTGAACAATCATGCTTCACTCGGTTTTCTGGGCAGCCTGCGATTCCTGCCCACCGACGAGCTGACGATCGATGTGACCGGTAGCTGGTTCAAGGACCAGACCCGGGCACGAGGAGCGAAATGCGTCTTTGTGCAAGAGACTAATTTGACCCAGTCTTTCATTCCGAATTCAGCTGAGTATTTTGAAGCCTGCGAAGACAGCACGGCCTACAACATCGCCTTGGACACACCGCAGCTGGCGACCATCGAGAGTTATGGTGTCTGGGGAACGGCGACTTACGAAGCAGGCTCCTTCGGCTTCATCGAGGATCTTCAGCTGAAGTCGATTACGTCGTGGCGCGCACAGGAGTCCCGCGAGAAGACCGATATTGATATGACGATCTTCCCGATCGGCTATCGTGGTGGGTCCGGCGGCAATCGAGATTTCGGAGGCGGCTTTGGCGGCCTCGTTGGCGGACCGGGCGCCTGGGGAGAGCCCGGAGACGCATGGCAGGCCAGCCAGGAAGCGCAGGCAACGGTCGAGACCTGGGACGGACGAGCGGTAGGTGTCTTCGGTGCGTATGGCTTCTGGGAAAAGGGCAGCACGACCCGTGCCGAAGCCTACTTCCCCGGCCCTCCTCCAATCACGAGGGCCGCCGGCGGCACTACTCTCAAAGAAATCGAGGTCGACAACTGGTCCTGGGCGCTATTTGCACAAGCCACCGTCGACCCGGTGGAGTGGCTCGGGATCACCGCGGGGGTTCGTTACAGCCAGGATAAAAAGGGTTACGATCAACTCCTGTCCATCCCACCCCTGTACAATCCCGAAACAGGGCAGGAAACCACCTTCCCCCCACTTGTAGGATCGATCGACCCGGAGACCGGGGCCCAAGTCCCGGATGAACTAGCCGCAATTTATTCCTCCTGGACGCCGATGGCTAGCGTCGCCTACAGGATGCCCGAAGCCTACTTCGACGACACCGAGATCGACAGCATCATGGCCTACTTCAGCTATAGCCGCGGCTACAAGGCCGGTGGTTTTAACGCGGGCGAACGAACGGGAGCAGGTGATCAGACAATCCGCAATTATGTGCCTGAAACCCTCGACAACTTCGAGATCGGATCGAAAATGA
>DLYX01000076.1 GCA_003447545.1 Deltaproteobacteria bacterium
CGAAATCCGGATCCTCGGCGAACAGGGGGAAATTCTTCCCGATGGGGAACGCGGCGAAATCTGCATTCGAGGTGGCGGCGTGATGGCCGGTTATATCGATGATCCCGCGGGCACCGACCAGGTTCTTCGCGAGGGATGGATGCATACCGGGGATATCGGCTGGGTCGATCCGGCCGGCCGACTTTACGTGGTGGACAGGATCAAGGATATGATCATTCGGGGCGGCAATAATATTTACCCGGCCGAGGTCGAAGCCGTTCTTGTCGAATTCCACGGCGTCGCAAGCGCGGCGGTCGTCGGACGCGAGCACCCGATCCATGGCGAGGAAATTGTTGCCGTAATCGAACCCGTGGAGAGCGGAGAACTCGATATGCAGGCTCTTCAGGACCACGCAGCGCGGCAGCTCGCGCGAAACCGCTTACCCAGAGAATGGGCCATCGTCGAAGCGCTGCCTCTGGGACCTTCCCGGAAGGTCTTGAAGCGGGAGCTGCGCGAACAGATCCGCTCGGGTGCGCTCCCCACGAGCACCCGGAGCCTCTCAGGCGGATCGGGTCGCGACCCAGGCCAGCAAAACCCACCCCACGATAAAGAGTGAGCCCCCCAGTGGGGTGACGGGACCGAGCCACCGCGGTCCCCCGAGGGACAGCGCGTAGAGGCTCCCCGAAAAAAGAATCACCCCGGCAAAAAGGCACCAAAAAGCCCCGCCGAGCATGCCGCCGGAAACACCCCGTTGGGCTGCCAGAAGCCCGACGGCGATCATCCCGAGAGCATGAATCAGGTGGTAATCCACGCCCGTCTTGAAGGTCGCCAATTTCTCGGGAGTGATTTTCCCTTCCAGCCCATGGGCTCCGAAAGCTCCGAGAACCACACCCAAGGCCATGAGGATTGCTCCGATTCCGATCATGATTTCTGTCGACTCCTGACTGCTCTTTTCAAAGAACCCGCCCCGGATTCATCAAACCCTGCGGGTCCATCACGTTTTTGATCTTGCGCATCAAATCCATTTCGACGTCGCTTTTATAGTGCGCCATTTCCTCTCGCTTGAGGCGGCCGATCCCATGCTCCGCCGCGATGCTGCCATCGAGCGAGACCACCACATCGTGGACGACCCGACTGAAGGCCATCCAATGTTCGAGAAAGGGCGCGTCGGGTTCGCCCTCGGGCACACTAAGGTTGAAATGGATATTCCCGTCACCCAAATGACCGAAGGCGCATACCCGCACGCCGGGCCACTCGGCCTCGACTCGCTGCGTCGCTTCGTGCAGAAAATCTCCGATCGCGGCGATCGGGACCGAGACATCATGCTTCACGCTCGCACCGGCGCCCTTTTGTGCCTCCGATATGCTCTCGCGCAACTTCCAGAGCGCATCGATCTGACGGTCGCTACCCGCCACCACCGCATCGCGGATGATCGAGGCCTCGGTGGCGCGCGCCAGAAGATCTTCACCGATTCCCGCGAGAGCCTGATCCCCCGGCACGCTCGAATCGAGTTCGATCAAGACGTAATTTTCGTGGAAGCTCGCAAAAGGATTCGCGACACCCGGGATATGTGCCAAGACGAACTCCAGAGCGCGACGCGGAATCAATTCGAAGCTGGTCACTTGTTCCGCTGCCGTCTCTCGTGCCCAACCGAGCAGCTGCAGCGCGGACGCGACATCCGGGACGGCAACCATCGCCACCCATCGCGCGCGTGGGCGCGGAAAGAGACGAAGTACTGCCGCCGTAATCAAACCCAGCGTGCCCTCGGCACCAACGAATAATTGCTTGAGGTCATAGCCGGTATTATCCTTGCGCAAGCGACGCAGTCCGTCCCAGATGCGCCCGTCGGGCAAGACGACTTCGAGACCGAGCACAAGGTCGCGCATATTTCCGTAACGGAGGACATGGACGCCACCTGCATTTGTCGAAAGATTTCCCCCGATCCGGCAGCTACCCTCGGAAGCCAGACTCAGCGGGAACAAACGATCCGCATCGGCCGCTGCGCGCTGCGCGTCGGCAAGGAGCAGCCCGGCCTCCACCGTCATGGTGTCATTGCCGGGGTCAAGCTCGCGCACCGCCGTGAGGCGATCGACCGAAATCACCAGAGAACGACCATCTTCATCCGGGACCGAACCGCCGCAGAGCGAGGTGTTCCCCGCTTGGGGAACCATTGGAATCCCGGCCGAAGCACATAGTTTCACGACTTCCGAAACTTCCTGTGTCGAGGCTGGCGACACGATCGCCGGCGACGACCCTCTCCAGCGTCCGCGCCATTCCACGAGGTGAGGCTCCATCGCCACCGGGTCGTCAATCCACCCCTTGTCGCCAACAAGGGCGCGGATTTGCTGAAGAGCTTGCGCGACCGGGTCCATACTACTCAGTCTTAGTCTCTCGGGGCCCTCCCGTCGACGGCCCCGAGGCAGGTTCTGTCATTCCGGGCGACGATCCGCTCCGAGGGCCCGGGAATCCCCGGGAATCCCCTGCAATCAGAGGAACTCGAGGAAATTATCACCAGCCGTGAGATCGCCCCGCGAGGCCGAGCGTGAGAGGTTGCAATTGGTCGCTGCGACGCCCTCGACCCGGTTGCCGGAGGCACCCGAGAAACGAACACAAGTGCCCGTCGCGTCGATTGACCCTCCGATGACCCGGTTAGCTGTGGGAGCCGTCCATCCTCGTGCCGCCCGCGATCGGTTCTGATTTTCCTCATAAGCCTCGAAATTATAACCGGCTCCCGTCAGATGGTTCAGCACGAACGCATTTTCATGCGATGCGCCGCGAACCTGGACGACGCGATCCTCGATGGAATTGAGAACGATCAGGCTTTTTTGGGCATGCTTCATATAGATCGAAGCCGAACCGCTTCCGGAAAGGTTGTTCGCAATCAGGAAAATATGCTGGACATCGAGGAGATAGATATTCTCGGCGCCGCTGTCCTCGATATCGTTGAAGAGGACAAAGTTCAGATCCGCTCCGCTGCCGATATGGATGCCTTCGTCACCGCTGGCCGAGATCAGATTACCTTCGATCCAGTTTCCGGTCGTCTGCTGGGAAAGATCGATGCCGTAGCGAGAGTTATCCAGAATCTCATTATCTTCAATGCGATTTCCCGAGCCCCCGCGGATACGAAAACCATTACGGAAACCCGAGATCAGGCAATTGCGAACCTCCGCGCCGGTGGTTCGGTCGAGAACGAGGCCGCTCCCGCGCCCCTTGCCCGTCAGAGCATGGCCATCACAATCCAGAACCGCCGTTCGCCGGAGCCGAAGGCCGTCACCCGGGCAACTGAGCAAATCTCCTCCAAGAGTCGATTCGCCCACCAATACGTCGCCACAACCACATTCGACCTCACCACCACAGACCTTCGCCTCCACCGAAACAGCGGAAAACATCATGAAAATGGCCAAAAGCCCCAATAAAACCCTCATCGTCCCTACCTCCGGCCTTTGGCCATTTGCATCCCGCTGGGCGGCCATGCCGGCCAATCAGGATACGCTTGGGGTATCGGTAGGGGTTTATACTTACTTGAGGGGTTATAGACCCTAATATGACGCAAGAGGTCATTGCGAGGCCATAAAAAAAGGGCCCGTTTCACATAGTGAAACGGGCCCATGACTCGTTGCTGAGGGAAAAGTCTAGAAACCCTTCACCTTGGCGCTTTGTCGGTAGAACATCGAGCAGAACCACCAACCAATGGCGACCATCAGCGTTAATCCGAGGAAGCTCAACTGGCTTGTCGGGAAAGACGCCCAAGGCACAACCGAATGGCTGCCGATCATGGTCCAGACCAACGGGATCGACATATAGGTATTATGCTTGGACCGCGTGCCGGCGAGAGCCACCAGATCGCCATCGGGTGCCGTGCCTTCCTTGACGCAGGTAATAATTTTCTGCTGCGCAGGCCAGATTCGGAACCAGACGTTAAACGCCATCGCGGTACCAAAGGCGGCTCCCAGATGAATATTCATCGACCGGTAGCCGAAACCGCCGACACTGCTGAACAAATAGGTCAGGCCCGCCACGAGAATGAGTCCCACAAAAAACAGGGTCCTCATATCCTTGAGTGCGGCCAAACCGACGAGCTGGTCGTAGACGAAAACCGCAAGGAACGTCACAGCGACCATGGCAATTGCGCCGGTCGAGAACTCCCCGGATTCGGTCACGATGCCACCGTGGTAATACACCAAAAGCAGCAGGAGAACTCCTGTTGCCCATGTCCAGGCGGCGCCCCAGCGGAACCAAAACAAGGCTCGCGGCAGAAGCTCCGGATTGACGGCTTTCTTGGTTTCAGCGCTCAGCTGCGCCTGCAAAGGAGCGTTGACCCAGTTGAAGAAATACAGAAGACCGATCCAAGTGATCCCTGCGATAATGTGTGCCCACCGGAATATTGCCTGTAAAATCGGTGAAATCTCGTCCATGGAACTCCCCCCCTATTGCCGGAGTCTGCGACCCGGCCCTTAGGACATGCGGAGACCCTGATCCATCCTCGGGGAATCCGATGCCGTCCTTTATTCGATGATGTAGATTGAAACGCCTCGGGTCAAACGCTGCCCAGGATCCCCGGGTGTCGCTGGCGAAACCTTGCCCGTCTGACTGTGACCTCGCGCTTGGGATGTTTGAGAATGACCGTTGCGTCCGCGCGACTGATTTTCCGCCCGAACAAACAGTACACGCCTCGCTGGTCGCGCTGATGGTTGGCCCAATCCGCCAACTCTCCCGCATCGGGGCTGTGGCCGAGTGCGAGCGCGCACTCCTTGGTCAGGAAGCCCAGGAGGACCCGCACCGGCGCATCTCCCTCCGCCAAGGTCGGACGCTGCAAGGCCGGGTCCACTGACGATTTTCGCCAGGGTCCGCGCAACACTGTTCCGTTTTCCGCCATCTCGTAGTCGAATCTGCGGGACACGACGCTACATTTCAAGGCCAAAATGAGCCAGAATGAAATCCGGATGAAAGATTCATGACGAAGAACTTCCATAAACAAGTCTGCGGCGGTCTTCTGCTCGCATCGATGGTGCTGCTGGGATGCGCTGGAGCCCGACCCGCAGCCAGGGAAACCTTGCCACCCGATACTCGCGAATGCCTCCTGCTCGCGCAGATCCATAGCACGCGAGCGATAGGCAATCGCGAAATCGTCTTCCGACTCTATGGCGGTGAGGAGTGGACCAATCAGCTGCCGGCCGCCTGCGTCGGCCTGGGCTTCAACCGCGGGTTCACATATGACACGAGCATCCATCGTCTTTGTCGGGGGCAATTTATCCAGACCCTCGAACCCGGCCGAAGTACCTGTATTTTGGGACTTTTTCGAAAAAAAACCGACCAGTCGCCCTGAGGCCCAAAGGCTTCCGAAATCATGCGGAATCGCCCCGGTATCGCATAAATGCACGAGCTTGGGGCCCGGACCCGCTTGAGCCGCCCTGCGGGAAAACGCTGATTTTCCGAGAATCACCCGGGTTCGCTGGCGAATCGCGGGAAGGCCCCGCGCTGGCATCAGGGTTGCATCTTCAGGACGTCACCGAACGGAGCGTCCCATGAAAATAAAGCGTCTCGCCGCAACCTGTTTCCCCCTCTTCTTCCTGGCCTTGAGTCCGGGAGTTTTCCCCTCACCCGCCCACGCCGAAAACATTTTCTACTCCGCAACACCGGGAGGTCCCCCCGACGCGATTCGCGCCATCCGCATTTGCGAGTCCATCGACTCGACGCCTCCGGAGGAGCGGGCCTCGCGCATCGAGTCAGCGGTGGCTGCCGCGGAGAAAGCCATCGCGAGATTTCCCGAGGATCCGCGATCGCAATTCGCGCTTTTCTGCTCTCTCGGGCGCAAATTGGAAACCAGCAAAAACCACCTTCGCTCGGTATTTCTCGTGCACCGCGCCCATCGCGCGGTACAAAAAGCACTCGCCCTGCAGCCCACGTACGTGGATGCTCTGGTCGCCCACGGCGCCATGCTGGGGCAGCTTCCCTGGATGCTCGGGGGCGATAATGATCGGGCTGAATCGCTGATACGACGCGCGATCTCGCTCGATCCGGCCTTTATTCCGGCTCATCGGGAGCTGGCGAATCTGCTGCGTGCTCAGGGTCGAAGCGACGAAGCGCATATGGTCGACGTCGCCCAAGCAACCGACTAGTCCCCCTCTCCGGAGGACGACAGCCCTTCGGGCACTGGACGCGAACGCCCGAGCCTGCTCTAGGAAGTGCATGAGGACCGTGAACACCGTGCGGTGGTTCGACGCGCAGACTCCGCCGGCCGGGGAAGTCTAGACCACGCAGGCCACGCAGGAGATGGATAGCGAAAAAGCGAAAACTCGGGAAAACCCCACCCTCGCCTTGCTCACAGTGGCAACGCTCGGGGTTGTCTTCGGGGACATTGGCACTTCGCCCCTCTACGCTTTCCGGCAATGCTTTCGTCAGGAAGCAGGGCAGCCGATCGTCGAAGCGGACGTCCTGGGCATTCTTTCCTTGATCACCTGGGCGCTCCTGCTTGTTGTCAGTCTGAAATATCTCGTTTTTATCCTGCGGGCCGACAATCGAGGCGAGGGCGGCATTCTCGCGCTTCTGGCGCTGGGGACAAAACTTGCCCACCGCGAATCCTTCCACGGCGTCGGTCGCCTGTCCGTGGTGATCGGTTTGTTTGGAGCCGCCCTGCTCTACGGAGACGGCGTGATTACGCCTGCGATTTCCGTTCTGGCTGCCGTCGAGGGACTGCAGGTCATCACCCCGAGGTTCGAGCCCTACGTCCTTCCCCTGACCGTATCGATTCTGATCGGCCTCTTCGCAGTTCAACGATTCGGTACGCAGCGGATCTCCTCGGTTTTCGGACCCACCATGTTTGTCTGGTTCCTGCTGCTCGGAGTTCTCGGCGTCTCGGCCTTGCAAGCCCAGCCCGGAGTCCTCGCCGCTCTCAATCCAGTATATGCCATGAGCTTCATCCTTCGTCAGGGTTCCGATGCTTTCCCGATTCTGGGTGCCGTCGTTCTCAGCGTGACCGGATGCGAAGCACTCTACGCCGACATGGGTCATTTCGGCGTCAAGTCGATTCGCATGGCCTGGTACGGGATGGTCCTGCCCGCACTCCTGCTGAACTACTTCGGGCAGGGAGCGCACCTGCTCGCGACCGGGCATATGACCAACCAGCCCTTTTTTGAAATGGCTCCTTCCTGGGGCCTTTACCCACTGATCGGAATGGCTACCGTTGCCACGATTATCGCGTCACAAGCTCTGATCACAGGTGCCTTCTCCGTGACCAAGCAAGCGATCCAGTTGGGCTTTCTCCCCCGGATGCAGATAGTGCATACCTCCGGTTCTCAGCAAGGACAGGTCTACCTCCCGGGCTTGAACCGCTCCCTGATGGTCCTCAGCATCCTGATCGTACTCGGCTTCCGGAACTCGGCATCTCTGGCCGACGCCTATGGCGTTGCCGTGAGTGGCACCATGTTGATCACTTCGATTCTCTTTTTTCAGGTCGCCCGACAACGATGGCGCTGGAACCTCATCGGGACCCTGGCGCTGACCGCCGTATTTCTCTGCATCGACCTGACGTTCCTGACAGCGAACCTGACCAAGATTCCCACAGGAGGCTGGCTGCCGCTGGTCCTCGCCTTGTTGGGACTCCTGCTCATGATGACCTGGCGGCGCGGCCTCTTTCTGCTGCTGCGCTCACTGGACCAGCGCAACGAAGATACCGAGTCCTTCTTTGCCCGGATTCAGGATCAGGAGATTCTTCGGACGCCCGGAACAGCGATTTATCTCACCGGCGAAACTCGGGGGGTTCCCGTAACTCTTCTCCGGAACCTGCGCGCCAATCAGGCACTCCACGAGAGGGTGATTCTCCTCTCTCTGCTTCCGATCGACACATCGCGCGTCGATGACGAAGAGCGGGTGACCGTCACGGAGATGACGCAGGGCTTTACGCGCGTGGTCGCGCTTTTTGGATTCATGGAGCAACCCGACCCGCAACGCGCCCTGACCGCGGGTTCCGCACGAGATCTGAAGATTGATGTCGATACGGTCTTTTATTTTCAGAACGCCTTCCGCATTGCGGCCTTCGGGCGCGGCGGCATGGCTCGGTGGAGGATGCGTATCTTCGCGGCTCTCGTCAAGAATTCCTTCCCCGCCGTCGGCTATCTCGAACTCCCCATGGACCGATCCTTTGAAATCACGCTGCCCGTAGAGCTTTGACGCAGAAAAGCCCCGGTGCGAGTTCTTCTCGCACCGGGGCCTTTCCCACACACCCTGGCGATCTCCGCCCAGACTGCCTCCCCAACGGCTAGGGATTGACCGGGATGATGTCCGAGCCGTCGAGATTCAGCTTCCAGGCCGGGGTGCAGATCTCGACCGGTCGGAACCCGCCAACCTTGCGGCGCCCGAACTGATCGATCACGACCTGCTTTTGCGGGAGATCCTGCGGCTCGCAACGGAGCTTGTAGCAGAGGAAGTCGTTCTCCAAGCGCTGACCACCGATAGGCTTATGATCCCCGTAGGTCACGATCTTGGTTGCAGGTACGCAAAATTTGTCGGCCTTCGCCTTCATCTTGCAACCATGAATCGAGTACTGGATCTGAGCTTCATTGGCGATCATATCAAGGGCCACCTTCGCCTTGCCGGAATCCTTGATCTTGAAACAAGCCAAATGGTCATCAAGCAATTTGGCGTCTGCCACCAATGCGTTGCCCAGAATGGCCAGAGCGCCGAGGGTAAGTCCTGCGATGATTTGGTTGAGGGATTTCATGGAATGCTCCTTCTGCCGCGAGGGCGATTGACGACAATTCGTGTCGTATTTGAGTTACGCCAAGCAGACATTGCAGGTGCCGTGCCAAAACGAAGGAGACCGGATTTAAAAGCTTTTTAGGGAGATGGCCGGGCCCGATCGATGAAGTTGCGCAGAGCATCGCCAGGTTGGGCGGTCGTTTGCGCAGTCATTTGCGCAGTCGTTTGCGCAAACCGGCAACGACGTGGCGAGCCGCGGTTCAGGGCGCGGCGGTGCCGGATGCCAAGGCACCCGGAGAGTTGCCTGCCGGGCCAATCGAGACCTCCGGTGCCGCAGCGCCTCGTGCCAGAGTCGCCTGGCTCACTCGGGCGCGAACGCAGATCTCCCGATCGGCGCCCAGACGAAGATCATGGGATCCGAAGCCATCCACAACTTCCTCGGAATCGGTACTCCAGGGCCGGTTGGCGCGTCCCTTGGGCGTCTTCGTCTGGTAGCAGGCCCATGCCGCGGACGAAGGCACCTTGCCCTGTGTATCGAAAGTGGCCGGGAGACATATCTGGCGGAGGCGACGGACCTGATAGGCAGCCCGTTCCCCTCCAACGCCCTCGAGTGTCAGACTGCGGACGCGGGCTTCAGGCTTGTTCTCGCGGACCCGGTAGCAGAGATGATCGTTCGAGCTGAGTGTGTGCTTCGATTTCGCATTCTGGGCACTTCGCAAAAGCCGCGAGGGTCGACGGATCGTCAGTTCATGCACCCCGAACCGATCCTTGATCCGGACGCCCCGCACCTTGTCGAAACCGGACTCGCGAATCCGCCAACGAGTCGCCATCGCCGCTGGGTCGTTTACGGAGGCTCCGGCGAGCCCGGCGGTCCGACAAGCGGCGTCTATCGAGCTCACGAGCACGGTGTGCGTGCCAAGCGCATCGCGCAGGGTCGCCTCTCCCGGAGGGGCACGCAGCGCTTCGGCAGCCTTGCGGCATTGTGCACCATCGATGCAGCTGCCCAGCAGCGCATTCTCGTCACAGCTATCGACCGCATCGATCACACCATCTCCGTCGGTATCCTCCGCCGAAACAGCTACCGTTACCGCACGGGTAATACAGGACACGGTCGCGTTGGCCACAATCCCGCAATCGGCGTCGACCGAGCAGTTGCTGGGAGAGGCATAAATACAGGCCATCTCCTGATCCACGCGGCTCAAGGAAGAACCTCGGGGGCAGCACTGCGGGTCGCCGATCAAACAACTCGGGGCGGGCTGCATGCATCGCCCGGTCCGCTGCACCAGCACTTCACCGGAAACCAGAGAATTCGGTTCAGACAGAGGGTTTCTTACATCCAGAGCCGCAAGGTCGATTGCACCCACCGTGCGAGGGCGATCGGCACAAAAATCATAAATTTGCAGGACCAGATCATCCATGGAGCCATCACCGTCGAGATCCTCCTGCTGGATGGCCTCGTCGGTCAGAAACCGAACCTCATGCCCCTCCACGTGGAATGGCTTGTCGGGATGGCATGCATCCGAATCACAGACGTAGACGGACTCCCCCGTCACGGCGGGGACCACCGCAGGAAACTGCCCCCCGACGTGTGCCGCATTAAATACACGGAGCGCAACGGCGCCCGGCGACCATTCCTGTGTCGGTGTCGTATATGCGAGCAATCGCACAGGATCGTCCGTCCCCGGACAAAGCGTCTCCTCTTCGCCGAGAACAAAATCAACAGCTGGCTCGAGCATGAGCGGATCGCCCGCCCCCGCCACAGCTACAAAGAGCAGTGACTCGGATTCCTCATTCTCGTTCAAGTCTGCTCCGTGGTCTGCCTCCGGGACACGAAAGACGAGGATATCATCATCAAGATGCAAACGATCAGCCGCATAGCCGAGGTTGATCCAGGGCTGCGCCTGTAACGGCTCGGCCAGAGAGCGGATATGGACGACCTGATCAAGCGAGTCCCCGTCCGCATTGCCCACACCGAACTGGCCGGATTCGTCGGCTAGCGCGGCGATCCAGGAGCTGGACAAATCCACTGCAGTCGCCGCCAACTCCAGATTCCTGACCCGCCAGGAAAGATCGCCCGGATCGCGGCGCAACAACTGCACAATCGTATCGGCAGTATCCCCATCGCCGTTGAGCGGCCCGGCCATACAGTCGGGCGTTCCGGCACTCGCACCATCTTCGGGACGGAGGAAAACGGCGGCACCATTGGCGGTCGCGACCTGACCTGCCGGGCAGAAGATCTTCGAATTGCCGAGCTCATCCACGAGGCCGAGAACCACATCGCCCAGTACCCCGTCCGGATAAAGGTCGCTGCTCGCCTCGGTCTCATCGAAACGAGCAAAGGCAATCGCCTGCCCCATGCCCTCGATCGGCGAAAGCGCCAAGGCGTTGCCGTCAATCTCCATATTCAAATCGGCAGCTGCCCAGCGCGATAAAAACACTTCTTCTGTTCCCAACTGCGCTACCGAGACAAGCACCCCGTCCCTGTCTCCGTCTGGCACCAAATCCATATCGCAACCGACGCCATAACCGGACTCAGGTTCCAGAAAAGCCATCTGATGCCCCTCGACAACGCCCGCGGGGAAATCAA
>DLYX01000202.1 GCA_003447545.1 Deltaproteobacteria bacterium
GCCGCCCAATCGAGCGGCCAGGCGACTGATTTCCGTCAGGCCCCGGGTGATGAGTGCGGCACGAGCGTTATGTCCCAGCCCCAGACCATCACTTACCCCGGTTGCGATCGCGATCACGTTCTTCACCGCACCGCCAACCTCGACTCCGATGACATCATCAAGGGCGTAAACGCGAAACATCGCTGATGCGAAATAGTGCTGCACGAATTCGGCATGCGCCATATTGCTCGCAGCGGCCGTAAGCGCCGTAGGCATCGCTTCAGCGACTTCGCGAGCAAAGCTCGGCCCCGAGAGGACGGCGACCCGTTCTCCGGCGCCGGTCGCCTGCGAGATCACCTCGCTCATCCGCTGTGCGGTCTCCTCCTCGATTCCCTTTGAGGCGCTGACAATGATCGCTGTGTCGGCAATCCAGGGCCTGGCCCGCTCGAGGGTTTCGCGAACGGCATGTGAGGGAACGGCGCACACCAGAAGTTCGTCGGCTGCGCGGACGACCGCCTCGAGATCCGCGCTCGCGTGCACCCCTTCGGGAAACGGACATCCGTTCAGGTACCGCTTGTTCTCCCCGGTCCGCTGTATCTCTTCGATATGAGCGGCGTCACGAGCCCAGAGCGATACGGGATGGCCCGCTCGGGCCAGCTGCATCGCCAGCGCTGTTCCCCAAGACCCTGCACCGATCACCGAAGCACCCATCTCGACAGGCTGGCATGGGATCGATGGATACATCAAGCCCACGCGTCATTTGTTCGCGCATGATAGAGTCAGGCAATGTCCGTGGACGTCTCTCCCAAGGCTGCGGAAAGCGGTCACGATCGCGCACCACGGGTGCGCGTACTGCGGTCCGCTGATTTGCCGGCGGTCGGGGATATTTTCCGGGAAGCCTTCAACCAGATTTATATTCGGCGGGGTTTCGAAAAAGTTGTGACGGACCCGGATACCGGCCTCGCGATCGCACGAGCGTATCTGGCCCATGATCCCGAGCATTGTCTCGTCGTGGAATCAGAAGGCGTCGTCGCCGGTAGTGCCTTTCTCCACCCGCGCGGGAATGTTGCCGGTGCAGGACCGATTACCGTAGCGCCAGCATTGCAGGGTTCCGGACTGGGATCGCTTCTTGTGGATGAGTTGTGTCGGCGAAGCGATGCGCTCGGTGTGCCATCGCTTCGTTTGATTCAGGATGCGTTTAACGAAGAAGCCTATGCTCTCTATAGCTCCCGAGGTTTCGTGGCTCGCACCGTTTTTGCCCGCGCCAGTTTTCGTTCGGAGGGTGCGGCGAAACCGATCCTCTCGCGGGGTGCCCGTTTCTCGGATCTCCCCCGGATAGGCTCTCTGGAACAGGATATGCTTGGGTTTGCGCGCAGGCGTGACTATGAATTGCTTCGCCGCCTTGGCGAGATTCGTGTTCTCGAGGGTCGCGATGGCCTCGAGGGCTGGATTGCCAGAATGGTACAAGGTCGAGCCGCGGCCATCGGTCCGGTTCTGAGTCGCTCGAAGGCAGGTCTCGAGCAGCTCTTGCTTGACGCCACGTCAGACCTGGCGGCGGGGACTGAAGTCCGGTTTCTGCTCCCGTCAGGCTGCCGGGTATCGGTGCCCGGTCGAGTCCGGCTGCACTCCTTGTGCAACTATATGGTACGAGGTTCGTTCGCGGGTCTGGCCCCGAATTATATTCCCACACTTTTTCCCGAGTCAGGATGAGCCTGATCCGGTGGCGTTCCAACTTCGGCGAACACCAGTTGTTCCTGGCCGTAAGAGAATTCAATGTCAAAACAAAATACTTTGTTGCTGCTTATGGTGCTGTCATTTTTTCCTGGCTGTGCCGGCGGCCCACAGGGACCGATCGCAGGAGGGCGCTTGGTTGGGCTCCCGGCTTCGGGTGCGATCCATGACTGGAACTTTGCGTCGCCCGAGGAGTACGTCGACCTCGAGGTTCGCGGGACAGACCCCTACTCCGTGACGATTCATTACTACGTTGTCGATGGTGCGCTTTATGTGGAGGCGGGTGATAATTATTGGAGTCGCTGGCGTCCCATGCTCTGGGCGGATCCAATCGCTCGGGTTCGCTTTGACGGCAGGGTCTACCCGGTGCGAGCCGTGGAGGTCACGGCACCTGCAGAGGTCGCGCGCGTGCTTCCCGAGTTCTACAAAAAAGATCGTGATGAGCCGAGTGCAGCATGTCGGGTGAACTGGGACCCCGATGTTTGCGCGTTCAAGGGGCGGTTCTACAGACTCGATTCACGGGGCTGAGGAGACCTGCGCGTTACTGGGCCACGACGATCTCTGCGTCCGTCTTCTCGGTGGCTGTCGGAATCAGTTCGGTTGTTGGTTGTCTCCGTTCTCGGAATTCGGGTGCCGGTGCCGTCGGGCGGCTCGGAATGGATTGCATCATCTCGAGCATTTGTTTCGCGCTGACATAACCCACAAGCCGCTTCCTCTCGCGTCCGCTGGCATCGTAGAAGATAATCGTCGGAACTCCGGAGACTCCGAACTCCTCGAGGAGTTCGGTATTCTCGGTACTTTCCTCGGTGACATCGGCTTGCAGCATCGAGAAGCGCTGTGATTCTCTCGCTACGATCGGATCACGAAAGGTGGTGTTCTCCATCTCGACACAAGGCAGGCACCATTCGGCACCGAACTCGACGACCGCGGGGCGTCCGTTGTCGATGGCGCTGGAGAGCGAGTTCGGAGAGAGAGGCGTCCATTGGAGGCTCGCGGCCATCGGTGAGCCAGGAAGGGCCAGCCAGATCCCGAGGGCCAGCCCGGCGACGCCGAGAGCTCGCTTGGCGCGCCGGA
>DLYX01000218.1 GCA_003447545.1 Deltaproteobacteria bacterium
GCGGTGGTGATCAGCACCGGGTCGACCACCAACGGGCCAAGTCGACTTGCTGTCCGAGCGATCACCTCGACGACGTCCACAGAAAGTAAAAGGCCGGTCTTGGTGGCCGCGGGCGGGAGATCGGCCAGCAAAGTATCGATTTGTCGGGCCACAAAGGCCCCGGGTACGGTCAGAGTTTCCGAAACCCCGGTCGTATTTTGCGCCGTCAGAGACGCAAGAACCCCGAGCCCCTCAACCCCCAGCGCGGCAAAGCTCGTCAGATCGCGCTGGAGCCCCCCGCCACCACTAGGATCCGCCCCCGCGATGGTCAGCGCTCTCACTTCTGAGGAACCATCCGGAAGGTCTGCCCCGCGCCATAGGGTCCGACCGCCTGACCATAAAAAGCCAGCAGCTTGGTCGATCTGTCCGTCGGCCGAATCGCGATGGTGCCCGAGAGCCCGGGGTTTGCCCGCGGGAAGAGCTCCTCGAGTGTCGAGAAAAATGCGCTCGCCGCCAGATTCCTTATGGCCTGGTCGGCCGAAGGGTTGAAGATCTGGTTGTTCTGGAGACGGATTTCCAGTTTCAGGATTTCTTCGTCTTCCTCGGGCGCAAATCCATCGGTCAGGGACTCCGGGAGGAATCCCTCGTCGTTGATGCCGATCACCACCAGAAGGTTGTCCTCGAGATCATCGATCTTGAACGTTGTCCCCACCGCCTCATCGCCGGAATTCAGCCGCCCATGGACTCCCAGCCCGACGGCCGCGGCTCCCCAGGCCGCCGAGGTCTGCGTATTCGCCACGGTAAAGTTGCCGATCAAACGCGGCTCATCCTCCCAGTCGCCGACCACAACGAAGCCATTGCGACCCAAAAGGGAGATCGGTGGGCCCAGCGTTCCATCTTCGTCTTTGGAACGAATGGAACTCGGATCCACGATATCCGTACCGCCCTCGCCGAGGACGTAGCGACTGACGCTCTCCAGCAGCTCGCCCGAGGCGTCATAAAAATCCCACTGGATTTCGACAGGCTCCGGATCTTCCGGGGAACCATCCGATGCACCCACATTACTGATCATGAAGAACGTCGTGTAGTTGCCTTCGGCGACCATCGGCATCACCAGATACGCGTCGGGCTCGGTCAGATTCGGCCCATTTCCTGCTGCATTTGCCGTGGCAAACGCCCCAAATACGAGAAAAGCCAGAAAAAGGCCGCAAAATCGAGTTCTCACGGATCTGGATAGCATATATCACCTATAATCGGTCGCGCATTTACGCGGCACCGCGCAAAAGTGCACGATTTGAAGGCCGCGGAAGTGCCATGTTCTCTGGGCCCGATGGGCTCCAGCTTTGCAGAGGAATTGCTATTGAAATGAGTCGAAGTTTTGTCAGAAGTTGGGCGACCGTGGTGACGATCATGGCACTTGCGTGCTTTGCTTTCGTCCAGCCCATGCCTGAAGGCCCCGCAGGAGGCGGCTTCGCAGGCAACTCCGGGAGCGAGCTCTCGAAAGAAAGCTCCGGGGAAACCGGCAGCTTGCGCGCTGGGAGCCACCTGAATGAGGCCCCCCCGCTTCTGGATACAGCCTTTTCCAGCAAGACTTTTTCGTCCGTTGCGATCCTGCCCGTCATGATTGCGTCCCACATTGGCGGCACTGGATCGAACACGCAAGCCTTTGCGGCGGCGAAAATCCCGACGCGGGCCCCCGAACCGCTCATACGACCCGGCTGACCTGCCGATACTCCCAATAAAAGGCGTTTTGCCGCCCGGGTGCGAGATCCTTGGCACGCTGGAGAGCTTTCGAGCACTCGCGTGACGTATCGACCGATAGCGATACGTGGTCTTCGGGCAGCTTTTCGCCGAATCTAAGGGTAGAATCGGGAAGTATTCCTGCTGCTGATCTGGCGACCAGCAGCCAGAGGGTGCACAGCCGACCGTGGGCGGACGGCAAAATCCCGAATTTACCAGGGCTAGTCGAGAACGGGGGGCTCATCGCCTCCGGGCATGAGTCTCCCGATTTCTCGAAAAACCCGAGCATATTTACGAATTCCGGGAAAACTACCGCGTCAAACGATTCAGTCGAGATTTCATTAACGTGTTTAATTTGGAGCAAATACAGGCAGGGCAAAGCCCCGATGACAGGCCTTCGTGCCGAAAGCCCCTGCAGCGGATCGCGATCCTGGTGGGGATGGTCCTCGGCCTGCAAATGCCGGCAACGGTGCTGGCTTTGGATTTCCATGTCGATCGCGCAACCGGATCAGACAGCTTCACAGCGCTGCAGGCGCAGAACCCTGAGCAACCGTGGGCCACCATAGGGCATGCCCTGCGCTCGGTGCAAAACAGCGGCGGGCCGCATACCATCCACGTCGCTGCAGGCTTGTATCTCGAATCGCTGGAATCAGCCTATGCCGGCATCACCTTGCAAGGTGCATCCGGGGCCATTCTCGAAGCCCCCGCGGACAGCGCGGGCCTTTATGTGGAACATGAAGATTTCACGCTGGACGGCCTCGAGATTCGTGGTGGTCGCCATGGCTTGCGAGCCGACACCGCCAACGGACTGATCATCCGCAATTGCATCATTCGCGATGCCGCCAAAAACGGAATTCACATCACCAACTCGCAGAATGTGCGCGTCGAAAACACCGAGGCCCACAATAATGGCTCTCGGGGAATCTTGATCGAACGAAGTGCACCCTCCTACGTGCGCAACAATCTCGTCACCGAGAATCAGGAATGGGGCATCGAGGTGGATGGCGGAGACTCGGAGATCTTCCCCCCCGGAACCAACCATCTCGCATCCTTCAACACCGTCATACAAAACGGTGTCCTCGCCACGCATGGTGGGTTGCGATTCGAGAACGCGACCGGCGAGATCCGCAACAATATTCTCGCCAGCAATGCCGGTCGTGCGATCAAAGTCGATACCGCGCCGACCTTCATTCACCACAACCTGATCTGGGCACAATCTCTGACCATCGATTTCGATACCGACCAGGAGCCTCTGATCTGGAATCTGATCGAGGCGGACCCGCTGTTTGCCGGGAACGGAGATTATCGTGTCGCCGCAAACAGCCCGGCCATCGATGCGGGTGACGCGGAGGTTTCGGTGGCCGATATCAACGGTTCGATCCGGACCGACCTCGCGCCTGATACAGGCCTGGCCGACCTCGGCCGGCACGTCGAGGCGTC
>DLYX01000577.1 GCA_003447545.1 Deltaproteobacteria bacterium
AAGAAAGTGATATAGACAAAAGATATGGATTTCCTCTCCGACATGCTGAAAGCGACTCGCTGGACGGCGAAGACCTATCTGAACAGCGCAGGTGAGGGCCCCTGGTGTGCACAAATTCAATACCGACCTCAAGGTGTCTTCCATGCCGTATTGCAGGGCGGCTGTTATCTTCGCCAGGGCGGGAACCCCGAGCCGATCGCCCTCGAAGAGGGCGACATCATCGCTTTTCCTACAGGTGGCGATCATAAGCTGAGCGGCAGTGCCGAAGGATTGAAGCTGCCCAGCGAGAACGTGATCCGATTGCCCGACGACGATGAGGTGATGGTCGTCAAGCGCGGCACCGTCAGCTTCTCGCAGCCGGAGAGGGTGAAGGAACCGCACGAAGCTGCCCGTTGGCTGAGCGGAACCATGTCCTATGACACGTCCATTCATCATCCCCTGCTGAAAAACCTGCCCTGCTTTATTCATGTGCGGAAGGCGAGTGCGGAGTCGCGTCAGGTGCTCGAGGGCGTCGTGAACCTCATGGTGGAGACCAGCAAGTCGGATACTGCGGGTTCGGCCTTGACCATCGATCGGCTGACCGAAGTGCTTTTTTTGCAACTGTTGCGAAGTCACCTGCAGGAATCGCCACAAGAGGAAGGCTACTTTGCGGCACTATTGGACCCCCATATCGGCATCGCACTCAACCTTGTTCATGCGGAAGACGATGGTTCTCTGACGGTCGAGTCGCTTTGTGAGGCCGCCGGGATGAGCCGTACACGGTTCAATGCCCGCTTTACCGAACTGGTCGGCGAAACTCCGAAGGCCTATCTGACCCATACCCGGCTGTTGCGAGCGAAAACGATGTTGCAGCATAGTTACGATTCCGTGATCACCGTCGCCGAGGCCACAGGATACTCGTCGGAATCTTCGTTCAGTAAAGCGATCAAGAAGCACTTTGGCCGGACTCCCGGCGAGCTTCGCAGGGCTGCTTCGTAGCGATGTAAGCGCTTGTCGTATGTGACCGACCTGACCGGTCTGATCGATTTCCGGACCGTATCCGCGCCCGCGCAGGCATCTCACCGGGTAAGCGAGCTTCTGAACGCGAGCAGGGCGCCTTCCGCGGCACCCTCGAACAAATACCTCGGGCTGGGCGCGGAGATCTCGGCGGCTCTGCGCGAGGACAGTCTGGAGAAGGTTGCCGACGCGGTGCGTGTCTTTGCGGGGACTTAGCTCGGCGGGGCTGGGCGCCGAAAAGAATTGACTCGCCTCTATCCGCTCGGAATCGTGTCGGGATGGAGAGGCAAGCTCTTAGCCTAGGCCCCTTATATACCGTTTATTTTCTCGGATACCCGCTGCTCAGCATCGTTTTGGTGGCCGTGCTTGGTGCCGATGTTTTCATGGGCATGTACTTGAATATCGTCATCGCGCTGGGGCTCGGTACGGTTCTGGGCGGCTGGCAGTGGTGGCGCTCGAGGGGCCAAGATCCCGAGGCGGCCGAGATGCCCACGGGGATCTTTGTCTCCTGTTTGGGCTACTGGTTCGTGCTGCCTCTGATGTGGGCTTTGGTCGGGCCGGGGCCCTTTGTCAGCGGCTTTCGCATGGCCGTTCTGTTCTGCAGTTCGATAGCCGTGATGTCCGCCATATTTTCGAACGGTTATTTCGTGGGCCAGTATGAAGCGCGGCGAAAGATCCGCGAGGATCACGAAGCGAGCCCCTCCGGTTCTTGAGCCTTCCTGAGCGAACAACGGTCGCGCCGCAGTTTCGGGGGTTTGCGGGCCGCCGCGATTTTCCGATCGCGGGAAATGACGGCCACGCCTTGCGCTCACTTGAGGCGGAAGAGTTCCATGGTTTGGAACTGGACGAATCAGATCGCGTGTGAGAATCTCAGCAACATAGAACTTGTCGAAGGTCGAACTCGATGGTGATCCGGCTATCTTGGTCGTGGTTGAATATGGTCCCTCGACCGGCGCGCTATATTTTTCGCCTAGGACGGTGACGACGCGAATAGCGGCACCGGAGCCGCGCCATTTGGGACCATCGGGTATGCGGTCCAGCAGCCGGGGGCACGCTGTTGATCAAGGACGGCATGCCGTTGTTTCGTGCAAGAGTTGCTGGCGCAATCGCAGGGCGCTACCGAAAGATCCACGATGCCGAACGACGTGATGGATGTCGATGTCTTGATCAGTGGTGCCGGTCCGGTCGGGCTCAGCTGCGCCTTGCTCCTGCGGAACCTCGGCATCACGGTCGCGGTCATCGAAGCGCGCGCGGGTACGCATCGCGCCCCGCAGGCCCACGTGGTTTCCTCCCGTACGCTCGAGATCCTGACCGGAGCAGGAGTGCCTGAAGAACGCCTGCGCGCCTTGTCGACGCCGATCACCGAGATTCCCGCCATTCGCTGGGTGGATTCTCTGAACGGGACCCAGCATGGTTGCTTCGAGTTGTTGGGGGCGGGGCAAGCAGAGAAGATTCTTGCCGCTACGCCGACGCCGATCGCGAATATCTCGCAGGATCGCCTCGAGCCGCTCTTGTTGGCGGAGGCGCGCGACGCGGGTGCCCGTGTGGACTTCGGCCATCGCTGGCTGCGCAGCGAGAGGGGTGCCGATCAGCGGCTGATCTCGCATGTGGGTGTGGATG
>DLYX01000123.1 GCA_003447545.1 Deltaproteobacteria bacterium
GATCACCGCGAAGGCGTCGGTCGGAATTGATTCCAGAGGAATACCCGGCGGATTCCACCGCGCCGGCAAGAGAGCCCGTTTCGAAAAGTGGGGATCTGTCAGGAAGACATCGTCGCCATCCTGAACGGCGAAACTCGCATGTCCGATCCAGGTGATACTAGGCAACTCCCCGGATTGGCGTAGATATGCTCCGTCATTTTCGACCAGCGGCAGATCCGGCGTGCGCCATTTATCAAAATGGTTCCAGTCAAAGAGCTTCCAACGCAGGAATGACCAGGACTTGCTGCCCATCTCCTGCCAGGGGTTGAAGAACTCACCATCCCGCCAATGCGGAAGGTAAAGGTCGCGAGCCTCCTCGGGTATGGGCTTCTCGGGCCCGCTGAGGCTCGGCTCCGCTCGATTGACGGCCTGTGCCTCGACAGCCATCACCGCCAATAGAGCAAGCCCAAGCAGAACCACAAATCCACGCACCCGCCAACCATAACTGTCAGCCGGGAATCCTTCCAAACCGGGACCAAACTGCCGGATCGAAGGGATACGGGCAGCTCACGGGTGGCCCGTGCGAAACTGAGGAGGCCGTAAGCGAGGCCAGGTGCGCCAGAAACGGCGCCCGGGACTTCACACCAACGCCGGACACGCATGGGCATCCAAAACGGTCGGATTCGACTCAGGGCCGTTGTTTCGCCAAACTCATGAGCAGATGGATTTTCGCCTCTACACACGCTGTCCGATCAAGGCTCCGGTCGAGGCGGTGACGTCCATTCGTCCGGACACCGAGATCGACCCCGGAGAAGTTGGTGCCGATGCTGATGAGTTGAACGCCGCCTGGCACGCGATCACCCGTCTTTACGCAAGCGGGATGCATCCCGCGATCAGCCTCTGTGTCCGACGCCGAGGAAAGACGCTTTTTGATCGAGCGATCGGCCACGTCTCCGGTACACTGCCCGACGACCCGGCCGATGCTCCGCTCGTCCCGGTATCTTTCGATACGCCTTTTTGCCTGGCCTCCGCATCGAAGCCAATCACGGCCATGCTCATCCATAAACTCGTTGAGCGAGAGCTTCTCGGATTGGACGATCGCGTAGCGGATCATTTGCCGGACTTCGGGCAGCACGGCAAGGAGACCATCACCATCCGTCACCTCCTCACTCACCGTGCCGGCCTCGCGATCACGCCCAAATCCACAATGGACCTTGAACTGCTCGCGCAACCCGACAAGATCCTGGAGTTGCTCTACGCGGAAACGCCCGCCTGGACTCCCGGCCGCCACATGGGCTACCACGCTCTGACTTCCGGTTTTCTCTTTGCCGCATTGATTCAAAGCGTCACCGGCAAGACCATTGATCAGGTGCTCGACGAAGAAATCCGCCAACCGATGGCCACCCGCTGGCTTCGCTACGGCGCCGCCCGCGAAGACCACGGACTGGTCGCTCGAAATGCCTTCACCGGCGCTCCCGTACCTCCACCATTTTCACTACTGGTCGAGCGTGCGTTGGGACTGGATGTTCCCGGCGCCGTGCGCCTCATGAACGACCCCCGATTTCTGAGCACCGCAGTTCCCTCGGCCAATATTGTGGCGACGGCCGAAGAAACCGTGCGGTTTTTCGAGGTCTTGCGCAACGGTGGCTATGCCGGGCGCACGCAGATTTTCAAACGAGAGACGATTCGCGAGGCCGTCGCCAACCAGAGCGGCATGGAGCCTGATGCGACCCTCTTGCTGCCCTTTCGCTATGGAATGGGCTTCATGCTCGGCGGCGAGTACGCAAGCCTCTTCGGGCTGCGCGCTCGCCATGCCTTCGGCCATATCGGCCTGACCAATACGCTTTGCTGGGCCGACCCGGATCGCGATCTCAGTGTCGCGTTGCTGACCAGCGGCAAACCCGTCCTGTATCCGGAGTTCGTAAGCTTTGCCGAGGCCGTATTCAGGATCGCGGGCGCCTGCCCGCGCGATTCCGCAAGCGCCTCAGACTCCAACCTCTCGCCGAATTGATTCGCTGCCTGCAAATCGTCCAGGCGAATGAGATGCGGCACGCGTCATGCCTGCGGCCAAATTCGAGATTCCATGGGTCCTGTCCGGTGAATATTAGTTGCTTCTCAACTTTCCCCCCGGCAAGGTCGAATAGTCAGGGACGTGTGATTCCATAGCCGTCCGGGGGGACCATCATGGTAGACTGGAACGAAGAAAATGCAGCTCATCTGCTGTCGCGAGCAGGCTTCGGCGGAAAGCCTCAAGAAGTGGCCCGCTATGCCAAGCGCTCACAGATCTCCTGCGTTGCGGTGTTGCTTCGCCCGAAACCTTCACGCGCCAAGGGCCCGGGCGTCGACGACAAGGACACGGATAGCCTGATCAAACTGGCGCAGTGGTGGGCCAAGCGAATGGCCACCCAATCTTCGCGACGTGTCGACGAGAAAATGGCTCTTTTCTGGCACGATCACTTCGCCACGCAATACTCGGTAGTCAAAAACGTCCGCGAGATGTCACTCCAGAATCGAACCTTCCGCGAATTCGGCATGGGCTCCTTTCATCGACTTTGCTGGGAGATCACCCGCGATCGAGCCATGCTGGTTTTCCTCGACGGCAAGGACAACAAGGCCAATAAAGTAAACGAGAATTACGGCCGCGAGCTCATGGAGCTCTTTGTGCTCGGCGAGGCCGATCGCAATGGTGTGGCCAACTACACTCAAACCGACGTCGAAGAAATCAGTCGCGCCCTGACCGGCTACCGGGTCGATGGCGATCGCGGTGTGATTCGCAACAACCGATTCGACGACGGCGACAAGACACTATTTGCGGGCACCAGCTTCGAGACCACGGGCAATTTGGGTGTCGAGACCACACTCGGCCTGCCCTTCGCGCCAGACGTAAATGTCATCGATATCCTGTTTACCCATCGCGACTCCGACGGCGCGTTGACCATGCCCAGATTCCTCGGCCGAAAACTCTGGGAATATTTCGTCTACCCCGACCCGGATACCGCTCTGATCGACGAAATCACGGCGAATTTCATTGCCGGCGGCTTTATCATCGAGGACCTTCTGCGATCCATCTTCATGCACGACGAGTTCTATTCGGACGAAGCCAAAAGCAGTTCCGTCCGCAACCCTGTCGAATACGCGATCAGTTCGATTCGAGCACTCGAAGCCCGAGGGAACCTCAAGGAACTACCCTTTCATTTTGACGACATGGGAATGACACTCTTCGAGCCACCCAGCGTCAACGGGTGGCCGCAGGGACTACCCTGGCTGTCCAGCGGTCAATTCCTCGCGAGACTCGATTTTGCGCAAACTTGCGCCTCGGGGCGCGCCAGCACCCTGAAACTGATCCCCAAAAAACTGGTGCCGAAAAATGCCACTACCGCCAGCGAAGTGGTCGACGGCATTCTCCACCGACTGCAAATTCAGGATTCCATCCCGTCCGATGCCCGTCAGGTATTGATCGACTATTTCGACGGCGAGACCGACTTCAAGGATCCTGTCGTTCTCGAAACAAAAGTCCGCGGCGCCGTTGCTCTCGCCCTGCAGCTACCCGAAGTTCACGTTCATTAAGGAGATTTGTCGAATGCCACGCATTGATCGACGACGCTTTTTGCAGACCGGCATGGCCACCGCGGCTGCGCTGACGACACCGATAGCCTTCCCGCGAGCCTTCGGCCCCCGCTCGGCGCACGCCGCCGGACCGGTGGATCCGATCTTTGTCTTCGTGCAACTCAAGGGCGGAAACGACGGCCTGAACACCGTCATTCCCATGGACGATACGGGCCCGGTCCCGCAACGCTCACTCTACGAGGCCGCGCGCCCCAACATTCAGGTTCCCACCAGTGCACTCGCGGCGACACAGATCGACAATGACCCCGAAAAGGGCACCGCGCTCGCGCTGCACCCCTCGATGCCGGAGATGAAAGGGCTCTATGATCAGGGCAAGGTCGCTGTCCTCAATGGCATTGGCTACCCGGGACAGAACCTCTCTCATTTTCGCTCCGAGGATTTCTGGCTCGGTGGCAAAATTTCGGGCCCCTTCTCGGGCGGTTGGCTCGGGCATTATCTCGATGCAAACTATACTCCGAGCGATATGGTGGCGCTGGACGCCGCAAAGACCATGTCCCCCGCTTTCTTCTCCGAAACGGCCAATGTGCTCGCGGTCAAGAAGATCTCTCAGTTCGTGCTCCCGACGGACGATCTCTATCCGGATACAGCCGCGAAACGGGCCGCTCTCAACGCAGCCTACGCGGCCGAAGCCGATCCGGCCCTGACCGACGGATTGCAGTTGAGCGTCGGCACCTCAGGCGACGTCCTGCTCGGTAAAATCGACGAATTCGCCGCCGTGGAGACACGCTGGGGCGCCAATGTCGGCAACGCCAACGGAAGACTGGCCGACCGCCTTCTCGAAATCGCCTCGGTGATTCGTCATGATGTGCTGGTCGGCCCGCCGCTTGGGGTCCGCTATTTCCATTGCGAAGAAGGTGGCTTCGACACCCATACGGCTCAGGGAAGCCTGACGGGCCGACAACCCGACCTGTTGGCCAAGGTCAGCAAGAGTCTTGCGGCCTTCTGGCAGGATATGATCGACATTGGGGTTCAGGACCGCGTGCTCATGCTGACCGTTAGCGAGTTCGGGCGGCGCGTCGCCGAGAATGGGGGACAAGGAACAGACCACGGCGCCGCCAGCTGCATGTTTGCGATCGGCGACACCGTGCAGGGAGGCGTTCACGGCACCGTACCCGCACTTGACGACCTCGAACGCGGCAATCTGAAGTTCCACACGGACTTTCGGCGGGTCTATGCCACGGTAATCGACCGCTGGCTCCAATCACCGGGTGCGCACACCGCCCTGCTCCCCGATGCGCCGCACGCGATGCTCGATTTCCTGCCGAGCTGAAGCCCCGGACGGGCGACTCCCGGAAGCAATCCGGGGATCCGACAACCGTTGATCGAATCTCGACTCCAAGGTGGGCCTCGGCAGGATCGAGCCTCGGCCCGAGAGATCGGGTGCGACTTGCGGCTGGATATCCGCTAGGACGAACAACAGGATTGATTCGATGCCGACGCCCGAAACGACAACCTTCTCGATGCTGCGTGCCGAGGCCGTCATACCGGCTGCGGCACTGACCCTGCTTCTTTTCACGATTTTCGGTGCCACATGGGAAGCCTCGCCGATCGATACCCCCACGCAATCAGCTATCCTCTTCGGCTGGATCTTTGCTATTCTTGTCTGGGCTTCTTTCGGAGTCGTTCGTCACGCCGAAGGTCTGGCCACGATTCTGGGCGAACCGATCGGCACCATCCTTCTTACCCTCAGCGTGATCTCGATCGAAGTTGCCATGATCACCGCCGTGACCCTGACCGGCGAGCATAACCCGACTCTTGCGCGTGACACGATGTTTTCCGTTTTGATGATCGTTCTGAATGCTCTGGTCGGTGTTTCCCTGATTGTCGGCGGGCTGAAACATCACTCCCAGCTCTTCAGCTTGCGCGGCGCCAAAGCCTATCTCGGTGCGCTCTTTACCTTGGCGGGATTGGGACTGATCCTCCCGCGCTTCACGCCATCCACACCAGACGGCTCTCCCTCAACACTTCTTGCCAGCTTTCTTCTTCTGGTGTCAGCGGTCGTCTACGGTATTTTTCTGACCCAGCAAACAGTCAGCCACCAATCGCTGTTTCAGGTCGACGGAGAAGCTGGCGCTCACGATCATGGGCACACCGTACACTCGGTGAAATTCCATGCCGCCCTGCTTGTCGGCATCATGTTGCTGATCGTATTTCTCTCGAAACATTTCGCGGTCTTTGTCGAGTCAGGGGTCTCGCACGCCGGTCTGCCACCGGCGCTCGGAGGAATCCTGGTCGCAATTATCGTACTGACGCCCGAGGGGCTTGCCGCAGTTCACGCCGCGGCCGAAAACAATATTCAGCGCTCGATCAACATTTGCCTGGGATCGGGACTCGCCACCATCGGCTTGACGATTCCTGCCATTCTGGGCGTCAGCCTCTTCACCGGCCGGACCATGGAACTGGGGCTTGAGACACCCGATATCGTGATGCTGGCAATCACCATGATTGTTTCGATGACGACGTTTGCCGCCGGGCGCACCACCTACCTGCAGGGTTGCCTCCACCTGGTTCTTTTCCTCGGGTATTTGATGCTCGTTTTTGACTGAATCGACTCGCCGCAGCATCCGCCGACAGGTAAGCTTTCAGCAGGTTCCCGAGAGAAAGGCTGGCGACCTCACGCATCATGTCCGAGAATCAGCACCAAGATACGGATCCGCGGACCAAAGCCGTCCGTTCCCTACCCGCTCGCCTGCGAGGATATTTCTTCTCCGGCTTCCTGATTCTGGCACCCCTGGCGATTACCTTCTGGGTGACGGCCTGGTTCATCCAGATGGTCGATCAACAGATTCTTCCCAGTCGACTGATTTCCGACTCCATCCCCGGCGTCGGGATCGTCGTCACGCTTGCGGTCATCACCTTCGCGGGTTGGGCGACCTCGGGACTGGTTGGTCGCGTGATCCAGCGACGAAGCGAGGATCTGGTCGCTCGAATCCCGATCATTCGCAGCATCTATGGGGGCACAAAACAGATCTTTGAGGCGGTTTTGGCCAAACGCTCCCACGCGTTCCGGCAGGTGGCAATTTTCGAATACCCGCGAAAAGGAGTCTGGTCGATCGGGTTTCTGACCGGCACCACCGCTGGCGAAGTCCAACAGCGCACCAGCACCGAAACCGTCAACGTCTTCGTCCCGACGACCCCGAATCCGACCTCCGGGTTTCTGCTTTTCGTTCCTCGCGCCGATTTGATCCTGCTCGACATGACCGTCGAGGAAGGGATCAAGATGGTGGTCTCCGGCGGCATCGTGACGCCCGAGCATCTGCACGATCGGATGACGCAGCGCGACACGCCAGATCCTCCTGTCACCGAGGTCTGATCGGGAACCCCTCGGAGGAAGACCTGATCGGACCCTCCGCGCGTTCCCCGGGGCATCCGCGGGGCAAAGCCTTGGCCAGAGATCCTGGCTCGAAGAAATTTGAACCCGAAGGGCGGTTTGTGCTTGTCGAGGTACCCGCTCTATACGGTATGGTGCCACTAACCAGCCTGAGGGAATTCTATGCTCCGTTGCGTCATGATTACGATATCCATCCTGAGCCTTTTACTCGGGCTGGCCCCAGAAACAGCATTTGCGCATAGCGATCAGATTCCCATTGGCGGCGATCTGCTGAAAATCGACAACCGCAAGGAACCGGCAAAACACAAGTTCCTGTTCAAGGCGGTAAAGCAGATCAATATCGAGCCCCTGCACAACCCGGCCGTCACTGGATCCAAATTCCTGATTCGCTGGACG
>DLYX01000010.1 GCA_003447545.1 Deltaproteobacteria bacterium
AAGGGAACTGGTCTCACACGAATCGGGATCTGTCGAAGCCGTTGGAGGTCGGTGTCGGGCTCGTCTTCGGATAGAAATACCGAGGTGACGCCGAGCTGGCTGAGGACCGCCTCGCGTGGAATCGCGAGGATTCGGGTCGAACGTGCCAGCTCGATCCGGGCTTGCGCGACCATTCCCGGACGAAGGTTTCGGTCGATATTGGGTACTTCGATCTCGACAGGGAATTTCCGGTTGTCGGCATTCGCGGCCCGAGCGATTCTTTGAGCAACGCCCTTAAATACACGATCGGGCATCGCTTCAACGAAAACCTCTGCTGTGGAGCCCTGCGGAACCCACGCGATGTCCCGGTCGGTAAGCCCGACCTCGAGGGTCAGTAAATCCAACGAAACCAGTTCGCCCACTTCTTGCCCGGTTCGCACGAATTCGCCTTCTTGCGGTTGGAAGGATCGCAGCACACCCGAAAAGGGTGCTCGGATGGTGCGCTTGGCGCGGTCGTCGAGCGCACGATCCAGTTGCGCTCGTGCTGAAGCCAGGGCTGCGCGAGCGACCCCGAGCCTGCTCTCCGTGCTGTCGATCTCGGATTGGGAAAGCACTTCCCGTTCGGCGAGAGAAGTGCTTCGTCGGCTCTGTGCGGTCGCGAGCGCCAACTCACTCTCGGTTCGATCCACCTGCGCCTGCGCCTGGCGTACCGCTATCTCTGCGGGAATCGGGTCAATTTCGAGAAGGATCTGGCCCTTGGTCACCGGATCGAGGGCTTGTGCGCCCATCACGACAACTCGCCCGGAACTCTCTGCCGAGAGTCGTACTTCGCGGTCGGCTTCCAGAATGCCGGACAGCCGCACCTCGGCATCGACCAGTTGCTCGCTCACGAGAGTGCTGGAAACGACACGTCGCCCTCGGTCCGGTGACGGCGCACCGGAGTCCCCGCCATCGGGCGCTGTTGCAAGAAGAACCACAAAGCCTGCTAGGAGCACGAGGCCTGTCCCGAGAAGCTTGCGCCGCAGCGAAGAGCGGTCCGAGGTTGATTGCGTATCTTCAGTCATGACTCGTTGGCTCTAACGGAATCTCGGGCAGGGGCAATATTTGACAGTTGGCATAATCCGGAACGCATAGGCTAGAAATCCAGCATGAGCGATCTTTTATACGAGAAAGAAGCGGGTGTCGTCACCATCACCATGAACCGGCCAGAGCGTCGAAACGCGATCAGCCCCGAGATGATGGTGCGGTTGGGTGAGGCCTGGGTGAATTTTCAGGCCGATGATGATCTGCGGGTCGCGATTCTGACGGGCGCTGGTTCCGAGGCGTTCTGCGTTGGCGGGGATCTCCAGCTGTTGATTCCCCTGTTCACCGGCGCGCGTCAGCCCGAAAGTGAATGGGACCAGAAGTTGATGGGGAACCTCGGATTCACCATGACCTCGTTGCTCAAGGGTTTCGAGCTCTACAAGCCGGTGATTTCAGCGGTCAATGGCACCGCAACCGCGGGTGGCTGCGAGATCTTGCAGGCCACTGACATTCGGATTGCCTCGACGAATGCTCGGCTGGGTCTGGCCGAAGCCAAGCGTGGGCTGGTCCCGGGGGGTGGTTCGTTAGTTCGATTGCCGCGACAGATTCCCTACTGCAAGGCTATGGAGATCCTGCTCCTAGGCGATCTGATCGATGCTCAGGAGGCTTGGCGGATCGGGCTGATCAATGAGGTTGTTGCTCCCGACGAATTAATGCCGCGTGCGCACGAGATTGCAGCCAAGTTGGCAGCGAATGGCCCCTTTGCGCTGCGCAAGATCAAGGAAGCCGTGCTTCGGACCAGCGGCCTGCCTTTGGGTGAAGCTCACGATATCGAGAACCAATTGTCCGGGGAAGTGATGTCCTCGGCCGATGCCCGGGAGGGGCCGAAGGCTTTCGTCGAAAAGCGCACTCCGAATTGGAAGGGTCGCTGAGAAGTCTCAGTCTTGCTGGCCCTCGTCCGGCGCGAACCCAAGGCTCAGAGAGTTGATGCAAAACCGTTGGCCTGTAGGTTGCGGCCCGTCGGGAAATACATGCCCCAGGTGAGATCCGCAGTTGCGGCAGAGCACTTCGGTGCGCACCATGCCGTGGCTGTGGTCTTGTTCTTCCTCGACCATCTCGAGATTGGCTGGCTCGTAGAAGCTGGGCCAACCCGAGCCGGATTCGAACTTGGATTCGGACCGAAAAAGAGCTTCCCCGCACGCGGCGCATAGGTAGGCACCTTTTTCGTGGTGGTCGCAGTAGGTGCCGGTAAAGGCCCGCTCGGTGCCTTTCTGGCGGCATACGGCGTACTGCTCGGGCGTCAGGGTCTCCCGCCATTCCTGCTCGGACTTCTGAATCTTTCGCGTCATGAGTCTTTTCCTCTCTCGTCTACCGAGACTAGGGGACTTTCGGAATTCTTCAACTCCCCGAGTTCGCGGAGAAACGCGGGCCCGTAGTCGGCGAGTTTTTTGGGACCGACGCCGGCAATCTCGGCGAGCGCGACTTCCGACTCCGGGTTTTCGATTGCCATGGATTGAAGGGTGGCGTCGTTGAAGACCAGATACGCCGGGATCCCGCGCTCAGCTGCAATCGTTTTCCGGAGGGCCCTCAGCGCAACAAAGCGTGCTTCGGCTGCAGGGTCGAGGCCTGTGGTCACGCCGAGTCTGGGACCCTTTCGACGGCGATTGCGGGCTTCTTCAATTCGATCGATCCCCAGGCATCGGTCACAGGACTCGCCGCAATTCTCGATGGTTTCTCCGAAATGGCCAACGATTGCCCGATGTCGGCACTCTTCGCGCTCCACGAGGCGAAGCATATGGCGGACTTTTCTTTTCTGGCGGTCGGCGGTCTCGGCATCGAGTTCCTGAAGCATATATTCAGCGCTTTTTACGTCGCTCCAGCCATAAAAAATAAAGCAATCGCTCGGGGCGCCATCGCGGCCAGCTCGTCCGATCTCCTGGTAATAGGCTTCAACGGAACGGGGCATGTCGCGGTGAATGACAAATCGAATATTTGGTTTGTCGATGCCCATTCCGAAAGCAACTGTGGCGACGACTACGTCGACTTCGTCCCGGCGGAAGGCATCCTGAACACGGTTCCGTGTCTCGATTTCCATGCCCGCATGGTAGGGCAGCGCGCGGATGCCCTTGCGCTCAAGAAATGTCGTCAGTGACTCCACCGATTTTCGAGTCTGGCAGTAAACGATGCCACTCTCGTCGGGTCTTTCCCGGACCAGTGCGAGAATCGCATCGCGGACTTTGAGATTGGGTCCTTTGGGCTTGCCGTGCAAGCTCAAGTTGGGTCGAAAGAAGGAGCCGCGGACCTCGAGTGGTGCGCGCATGCCGAGCTGCTCGCCGATGTCGTGGATGACATCTTGTGTCGCGGTAGCCGTCAGTGCGAGCACGGGAATTCCTCCAAAGCGACTTTTGAGTCCGGCAAGATTTCGGTAGGCCGGACGGAAATCGTGGCCCCATTGGCTGATGCAATGAGCTTCGTCGACCGCCACGAGCCGAATATCCGCACGGGTCAGGACATCCCCGAGCCAGGCATCGATGCCTTCGGGCGCGGCGTAGACCAATTCGTAGGACCCCGCGATCAAGTTGCGGACGCGGTCGCTTCTTTCCGATGAGTCGAGGCTGGAATTAAGATAAGTGGCTCGGACGCCCACCGAGGTAAGTGCGTCTACCTGATCCTTCATCAGCGCGATCAGCGGCGAAATGACCAGGGTTGTACCGCCAAGAAGCCGCGCCGGGATCTGGTAGGTCAGCGACTTGCCGGCGCCGGTCGGCATCACGCCGATACAGTCGCTGCCCGAAAGGACGCCGGCGATGAGGGGCTCCTGCCCGGCACGGAACTCGCTATAACCAAAGGTTTCGGCAAGCACCGCTCTGGCCGGCGCGCCGGCGCCTGCCTCCGGGCCGATTCGGCGGGGTTGTTTGAGCGCAGTGGCGACGACCTTCAGTCGTGAAATGAGCTCTGTCGGGAAAGTTTCCTTGTTCGTGGACCAGAGGCTGCGCAGCCGAGCGAGTAACGATTGGCAGGCACTTCGGCCCTGAACATCGGTGTCGTCGAGGTTCGCGACGCGTGTCTCGAGTTCCTCGACGAGGACGTGGAGTTGATTGATGTCGAGACCGGTGGCGGGAATTGCAGACATGCGGAGTCACAGGTTCGAGGATCGCGAGGGTATGTGCAACCCC
>DLYX01000001.1:0-282 GCA_003447545.1 Deltaproteobacteria bacterium
CAGGCGGGTTACCGCACCGGCATGGTCGGTAAGGGACACTTCACAGACGATGATCTGAACCAGACCACCAACTGGTCGGCTAAGGGACTGCTGACTTATCCCTCGAACGCCGATCCTAAGACTGACGCCACCACTAACGCGAAGATGCAACACAACCACCGCGTCCTTTGCCAGCGGATGCGCGCCTTTGGTTTTGATTACGTTTCCAGCTACTACAAAGCGAACCTCGCAGAACTCCGCAACGATGCGCTCAACGTGCACAACCAGGAATGGATCACCAAG
>DLYX01000001.1:584-2482 GCA_003447545.1 Deltaproteobacteria bacterium
CAACCAGGAATGGATCACCAAGGGTGCTCTCGACTTCATCGAGGAAAACCACGACGAGCGGTTTTTCCTCTACATGGCACCAACCATCAACCACGGGCCGGTGCGCAACGACCTCAGCAAGACACTCGGTGCAGACAATAGCTACACCAGTGGCGGTTACCTCCCGAACGAGGACTACTCGTTCATGCCCACACGTCAGGCCATCATTGACGAGGTGAACAACGGGGGCAAAGAACTTATTTCAGCCCGTGAAACTTGGCTGGATTACTCGGTCCAAGCTATCGTCAATAAACTGACTGCACACGGCATCCGGAATGACACGCTGATTATTTTCACCTCCGACCATGGCGAGAAGGATCTAAATTCGACTCGTTCTGGACAGGGGCCAGTGGTCTGGGGGAAATCCTCGCTCTACGACCTCGGTATGAGGGTGCCGTTAGTGATGAACTGGCCGAATGGCATCACCTCACCGGGACGCAGTTATGATGAAATTGTTAGTCACGTCGATATCGCTCCTACCCTGCTCGCGCTGACCGGTGCATCGAGCTTGCCGACCCGTCCGGTGGACGGCGTAAGCCTAGTATCGATAATCAACGGCGGCAGCACTGCAGTTCGCCAGGACCTTTTTGCCGAGATCGGCTATGCCCGCGCCGTCCGCACCAAAAACCGCAAGTACATTGCCGTGCGCTATACTCCTAGTGTCTACACCCAGATTAGCAGTGGTTATCTGTGGGAAAAATACGAAGGCAACACCGCGACCGGTCAGTTTACCGAGCCACGACCCTACTATGTGGCAAATAGCCAGCTCGGATCTCTAGCATCTAACAGTAACCCGACTTATTTCAATGACGATCAGCTTTACAATCTAACAGCCGACCCGACCGAAGACACTAATCTCTACGGTCAGGAGCCTGCCACTGCCTACGATCTCAAAAAACGCCTCGCGAGTTATATCGGGGGTATTACCAATAGACCATTCCGCCAATTCGGCGACAGCTCCCAGGAATTTTCACCCACGCCGACCTCAACACCAATAGCTCCCGGAGGTTTACAAATGCAGTTCTTAGGACTCAATTCAATTCAGCTCGACTGGACTGACTCTTCTAACAGTGAGCTGGGCTACGTCGTTCGCAAGACGGTCAATGGTGGTGTTCCCGAGATCATCGCTGAACTTCCAGCTGGATCGACCAGCGTGACGGCTGCTCTCGATTCCGGCGTCGAAGATATCGTCATCGAAGTGGCCAGTTACAATGCGCTCGGAGACACCGAGGTCAGCGAAGACCTTCTCTCCCCCGAATCTTGGCGTTACCGCACCTTTGGAGACGTTGACCCAACTCTAAGCCTGCCTATCAGCCAGTGGAACAACGATGCTGATAGCGATGGCTCCTCAACAATCTGGGAGTATGCCTTCGGCACCGACCCCCGTCTTGCCTCATCGATCAGCCGTCCGGAACTGCGTATTGGCACGGGTGTGGGTGGACCATTTCTTGATTACTGGCTGCCTCGTGACCGCCGCCGCGGGCTCAACTTCCTTGGCATGGTATCATCAGATTTATCAGCTAATGGATGGGACAAGGGCGCACCCTTTGTCACCGTCGTTGAGGACGAGGAGAACCACCTCCTTTTCCGTAGTGCCACCCCGATCGGTGATGACCCAAAGCAGTTTATCCGCGCCGAAATGGTCAACCCGCCAGGTGAGTAGTAGGTTATATACACCAGCGTAATGATCATTTGAACGAGTAGAGGAATCCGTCCGAGCAAAGGATGAACGCCTGATCGCCGTGGATCGCCGGGATAGATTCCTGGAAGATCCCGTCGACACGAGTGCGCCACAGGACGCGGGGCGAACCGTCGGGATTCGGCTCGGTGGCAAGACAGCTGATAAAAACATCGGTGGA
>DLYX01000001.1:2776-4359 GCA_003447545.1 Deltaproteobacteria bacterium
CAGCTGATAAAAACATCGGTGGACGAGCCGCAGATGACGGTATCGGAAGTGCAGGACGAGCCGGTCCAGCCACCCGCACCAGTGTAGTGCCAGAGCGGCTTGCCGGTAGCATCGTCGAGGCAGAATAACCGTGCACCGCAAGGCATACCATCGTGATCGATCGTGGTCGAGATGAAGACCTTATCACCCGAGGCAGAGGCAGTCGCGTTCATCCCCTTCTTGGGTCGGGTCGGGTCACTGAAACGCCACTTCTCCAAACCTGTTTGCCTATCCAGGGCAATCAGGGTGTTGGGGATGATGCGTCCAAGAAGCATGTCTTTCCAGAGAATTGCTGCGGCTGAATCGGGCCCGCCACCACGGCTGTAGTCGATTCCTTCCTTCGCATAGGCCCAATGCGTTTGCCCAGTCTTCTCGTCGAGAGCGTAGTAGTAGCCATCCCACGAGCCGGTAAAGACCTTGCCTTTGGCCACAGCGGGTGAGGGATAGATACCGCCGTTAGTGGGGCGCATCCACAAAGATCTCCCATCCTCCGTTGAGAGCGCGAAGACCTTGCCGTCAACAGTGCCAGTGAAGAGACGCTCGTCGTGCGGGGTAGAAGTCGTCCAAACCCAACCGGGTTGAGCAGTCCAGATCGGTGAGCCGTTGGCTTCACTCACGCAGTAGAGATCATGGTTGCCGCCTTGCTGTCCAAAGAACACGCGGCCATTGTGAACCGTCGGTGCGCCGGAAACTTGGCCGGAGGTTTCAAAGCGCCAAACTTCCTTACCGCTTTCCGCGTCGATCGCACGGGTGAAACGGTCAGCGCCGCCGACGAAGACCCGCCCTCTATTGACAGTAGGTGGGGATTGGAAATCGCCGCCAGCTGCGACGATATCTGCGCAAATACGTCGCCCGTTTTCGTAAGTGCAGCGCAGTAGGCTGTGCCGCCACTGCTGCTTGCCAGTCGATGGATCGAGCGAGCGCAGGAAGAGGTCCGATCCGCTGACGAGGATGCCGGTCGGGCTGCCCACGAGGTCGGCGAAGATCGGATGGTCTGTGGTAGGAGCCGACCAGAGTGGCTTACCAGAATGATCGAAGGCGGCGACGACGCCATCCAGGCCAGCGGCGAAGACCACGCCATCCAATACGCTATCTAATACGAGAGGGCGGGAGCGGATCCAATCGTTGGTGGCCGCTTTCCAGTCGAGTTTTCCACTGCGGGCATCAACGCAGTAAAGTTCCCGCGTTGCGGAGCCGAGATAGAGCTTTCCGCCATGTAGTAGCGGAGTGGAAAACAACTGCCATGCGCGCGGCTCGCCATTGTTGAGCTTGAGCTTCCAGGCTGATGAGCCATCAGCGATGTTGAGTGCGTGTAGCGTCCCGTCCTGAGCCGCGACATACACCTTGTGATCGTCGGTGGCCGGTGTCGTGCGTAGCGGCGATCCAGTACTGTAGGTCCATGCGATGCGCTGGGGGCCTGCAAGATTGAGGGCATGGAGGCTGCCGTTGTCTGTGGCGGCGAAGACGTGCTCCTTACCAAGTAGCGGCTCACCGAACAGATCGCCAACGCGCATGGTCCACCACGGGTCGCCGCCTGCCTTACG
>DLYX01000465.1:0-1314 GCA_003447545.1 Deltaproteobacteria bacterium
AGCTGGATCGAATTGGTCGGAGCCTTCGACAAGATGCCCAGCGAGCTTTCCGGCGGTATGCAGAAACGAGTCGGCCTGGGCCGGACAATTGTCCTGGAGCCGGAAATTGTGATCTATGACGAGCCGACAACAGGGCTGGACCCTTTGACTTCCGACACGATCAGCAGCCTGATCTTGCGCCTGAAATCGGAGCGTGCGGTGACCTCGATTGTTGTCACGCACGATGTTCGATGCGCATTTCAGGTCGCCGACCGGGCGGCGATGATCGACGAGGGCGTGATTCTGGCGGAGGGGACTCTGGAAGAGATTCGAAACTCATCGGTTCCGAAATTGCGTTCTTTCCTCTACGGTTGAGACAGGAATTATGGCCAAAGTTCAGCAACGTAAAAGAGATATTGTGGTCGGCTTGTTCGTTCTGGCAGCCTTGAGCGCAGGCGTGTTTCTGATCGCGGTGCTGGGGTCCGAGCAGGGGATCTTCCGCCCGCGCTTCGAGTTGCGAGCAACCTTTGTGAACGTCAATGGATTGCGGGCCGGCGCCCCGGTTTTTGTTGCCGGTCTCAACGTGGGTTCCGTGCGCACGATCCGCTTCGCGGACCCTCTCTCGGATGCGGTGGAAATCGAGGGTTCCGCCGCCTCCCTCGTGGAAGTTCTGTTGGACGTTGATGCCCGCTATGCGACCCAGATCCGCGCGGATTCGGTAGCGAGCGTCGGTTCCGTCGGTTTGTTGGGGGACAAGTCGATCGAGATTACCGTCGGTAGTCTGGACGCGCCGGAATTGGTTGACGGTGGAGCGCTGACCACCGAGGAGCCGATTGGTCTGACCGATATGCTGGACCAGGTGCAGCCGATGGCCGAGAACCTCGATCAGATTCTCGGCGACCTTGCGGTCGTGACGGGGAGCTTGTCGACACCGGAGTCGCCGCTGATGCAGGCAATCGAGAGTCTGAGCAGTGTGCTGGCGAAGGTCGATTCGGGGCAAGGGACTGCTGGTGCGATTCTGAATTCCGAGGAGATGGCCGGGAAGATCTCCACGATTCTCGACGAGGCAAGTTCTCTTCTTCTCGAGAGCACTCAGGCCATGGAAGAGGTCCGTTTGGCCGCAGAAGAACTCCCCGCGACAATGGCATCCGTTCGCGCGGTTTCTGCCGATGTGGAAGCCCTGGCCACTGCGTTGCGCGAGGGGGCCGGTCGCGTGCCGGAGTTCAGTGCGAATCTGGCGGAAGCTGCGGTAAATATTCGTGACGCTTCAGAATCGCTCCCGTCGATTGCTGCCACCGCCAATGTGGGTGTGCGGCAGGCGAACGAAGGGGGGAA
>DLYX01000465.1:1620-17023 GCA_003447545.1 Deltaproteobacteria bacterium
GTGCGGCAGGCGAACGAAGTGGTGAATGCTGCCAGTCGAACCATTTTCCTGCGTGGGCAAATGAATCAGGAGGTTGTGCGCTCGCCACAGGTCGTCGGCGAGAGTTTCCCGCTGCCCGAGGAAACTCGATGAAAAACTCGAATGTTCAGATTCTTGTTTTTCTCGCCTTCTTGTCGGGTTGTACGACGGTGAGATCGTCCAACCTTTCGAGTTTGCATCGACAGGCCCGGACGCTCGAGCAGTCGAGCTTCGAGGCCTCCCGAACGGGCGCCTTGCCCCGTGCGATTGGCTTGGAAGAACAGGCGCTTGATCTCTACCGCCGAGGCGATTCGACGGCGGAGATAATTGCTTCACTCAACCGTCTGGGAAGTCTCCGTTTGCAACAGGGCGAGCTGACCTCGTCGCTGCGGGATTTCACGGAGGCCTATGAGCTTTCGGATGTTCTCGGCAATGGAGCCGGTCGTGCGGCCACCGCGAACAACCTGGGCTCTCTGGCCCGACTGGCCGGCGATCCGAATTTGGCGGAACGTCGCTTTGGCGAGGCCATCGATACTCCGGGCGCAACGCCGGAAACCCGCGCGAGCGGTTTTAATAATCGCGCCTTGTTGCGGTTCGGTGCTGGTGATCCTGCGGCTGCAAGGCAAGATCTCGCGCGGGCATTGGCGGTCGATCGCGCTGCGAACAACCGCGCCGGAGAGGCGCTTCGGTTGCGGAATCTTGCCGCTATCGATTTGCACGAAGGTAAACTGGACGCTGCGATCCGAGGTCTCTCGTCAGCCCATGCGATCGATGTGCAGCGGGGAGATCCATCAGCGATTGCACGTGACCTGGAGGCATTGGCCGTTGCGCGCTGGGCGGAAGGCGATGCCCCGCGCCTCGCTTTGAGTGAACGCCGTCGTGCCTACAACATCGACCGATTGCAGGGCGCGGCCGACGCCGCGAACCGACAGCGTCTGGCGATTGAGAGCTGGTGCAAGGAAGGGTCATTCACGCCCCGGCCGCTGGATTGTGTTTTCCCGGCAGAGGGTCCCTGAGTTGCGAGGCTTCTTCGGTAATCGCGCGTCGGATAGGCCCCGACCAGGGGACAGCGATTGATTTCTTCAATCAAGATTTTCCTGGCTCGTTTCGGTGAAGTCATGGGACGGTTGGTGCTGGGCGTTGTCTATTTCGGCCTGCTAGGCCCGGTCGCACTATTCGTCCGGCTCTTCTCGGACCCGCTCCGGCGGCGTCGGCCAAAGGATTCTGCGTTTTTGCCTCGCGAGTCGATCCATGAGCTGCCGCGGGATGCCGGTCGGCAGGGCTGAGCCGGATGCTTCGTCTGCTGAATCAGTTTCTGGCCGTGTTGGTTGCGGGGGCTATGGCGGTGCTCGTTCTGGAAGGCTTCTTGCGGGTCCTTGGCTGGGCACCGGCGCCCCGGATGCATCGGTTCGACCCTGTTGTGGGTTGGGTCAAGGTCGCCGGTGCGGATATTCGTCGACGGACGGGGGAATTCGATGTTCGTGTTCGCACGAACGCGTTGGGGCTCCGGGGCCCGGAAACGTGGTCGTACGAACGTCGTGGCGGAGTCGCCCGCGTCTTGATGGTCGGGGATTCATTCACACTTGGCTACACGGTTCCGGAAGCGGCATCGATTCCTTTTCTGGTCGAGACGGGACTTGCCGAGAGTGGGATCGCGGCGGAGGTCCTGAATGCGGGAACCGAGGGCTGGTCGACCGATCAGGAAGTGCTTTGGTTGGCGACCGAGGGCCGTCGCTACCAACCCGACGTCGTGGTTTTGCAGGTCTACGAGAACGATATTTTCTGGAACTCGCGGACGGAATATCTGCGCTACCCGAAACCCCGGATCCCGGATCAGGGGCAGGGCCGATGGGATCCGGAAAGCGCTACGGCAGGTGCAGCACTCATCGATCCGGGTCGGGATTCGTGGTGGTTGCGGACCACTGCAATCGGCGGCGTGATCGCCGGCTGGCGGACGGGACCTGCGATGCCGCTTCTGGAGGATGGGAGTGGACTTCCGGCGGAGTGGGGCGCCCGCCTCGAGGGGAACGAGGTCGGGCGCGGCGAGACGCGGGCTGCGTTGCAGGCCTTCGCGGCCCTGAGCGCCGCGATGGGCGCGCAGCCGCTGGTTCTGGTGATTCCCGACAAGGCCCAGGTGGACGCTGACTCGTTGCGTGCGGTGGAGGGCTTCATGGGGAGCGATGTTTATCGCCCGAACCGACCCTATGAATTTTTGGTGACCGCAGCCCGCTCTGCTGGCCTTTCCGTGGTTGGCGGTCTTTCGGTCCTGCGGGCGGCTCAGAGCGCCGGGCCGGTGTATTTCGCCCGTGACTGGCACACCAATGCAGCCGGTAATCAGGCGCTCGCAGGAGCGCTGGCGACTCGGCTGCTGGCACCGGAATTTCTCGGTGGCCGCGGCTCCGGGGGGGCGCCGACAGCCTCGATCCAGGACAATATTCGGGTAGCCGGCCCGGTGGGGAGCCCGCCGGGTTGGCTTTGGGCGATTCTGGTGTGGTTCGCTCTGGGAACACTTTTCCGACGACGATTTCCCGATTCGGGTCTGGGCGGGAGCTACGGCGCGGTTGCCTGTTTGCTGCTTTGCGTCGTAAGCGTTCTGGCCGGCGGGAGTTGGCTGGTGGGGCTTTTGCCGCTGCGAGTCCAATCCGTGGTGCCCCTGCTTGTTCTCACGGCGGTGCTGATTCTGGCAGGCTTCTACCTTCGTGGGCGTTTGTCGGTCATGCTCGAGCTGTTTTTAGCGTTTGTAAGGCGCGGTCATTGGTATATGCTACCGGTGCTTGTAGCGCTTTTGGCGGTGGGGGGTTTACTGGTTGTGGCGGCATCGTCACCATGGCTGGCACCGTTTATTTACACTCTTTTTTGACACTCTGGCGGCCGTCCCGGCCAGCCGAGCTGTCCGTATTTTTTTGTATTGGAGGTCTTTGAAATGGAAGAGAAGTTGCTGCGGATCGACATGACCAAGCTTGAGGTTTCCGATGAGCCGTTTCCCGAGGAGTGGAAATATCTCGGCGGGCGGGCGCTGTCCGCCAAGATTCTCCTCAAGGAATGCGATCCGAAATGTGATCCTCTTGGCCCGGATAATGTCGTCGTTTTGGCGCCGGGTATGCTTTCGGGTTCGGTGGCTCCAACGTCGGGCCGCATGAGCGTGGGCGGAAAAAGCCCTTTGACCGGCGGGATCAAGGAGGCGAACTCCGGAGGCCAGGCTGGGCAGAAATTGGCCCGTATGGGCTACCGTGCCGCCATTATCACGGGCAAGGCTCCCGATCCGGAAAAACGCTACAAGGTTGTTGTCGACAAGGAAGGCTATTCGATGGTCGAAGCTCCGGAGTTGAAGATGCTCCGGACCTACGCTGCCAGTGAAAAGTTGCAGGAAACCCACCCCAAGCGAGCGGTCTATCTGTTGGTCGGCCCCGCCGGGGAGTTGGGATTGTCGGGTGCCAGCGTTGCCTTGACAGATGAAGGCGCCACCCACCCGGCACGCCATGCGGCGCGCGGCGGACTCGGTGCCGCATTGGGCGTGAAGGGGCTCAAGGCTCTCGTCGTGGATGACACTGGAAGCAAGGCCCGCATGCCGGCCGATATGCCCGCTTTCAAGGCGACCGTGAAGCGGATTACCAAAGAGCACGCGGATGGTCCTCAAATTTTCAAAACTGGCACGTCGACGACGTTGCCGGTCGCCAATATGTTGGGCACCCTCCCGACCAAGAATCGGACGCGCATGTCTTTCGAGCATTCGGATGCGCTCGATGGTGCACGGATTCAGGAAAACTTCGAAGAACGTGGTGGCGGGATGCACCATTGCATGACGGGTTGTATCGTCAGCTGCTCCAACGTGGTGCACGGCCCGGATGGCAAATACGTGACCTCAGCTCTGGAGTTCGAGACGCTCGCGCTTTGCGGCTCCAATTGCGAAATCGGAGATCTTGATATCGTTGCCCGTATGGACCGCCTGTGCGACGAATTGGGGCTCGATACGATTGAAACCGGCGGGGCGATCGGCATGGCGATGGAAGCCGGCCAGCTCGAGTGGGGCGACGGTGAAGGCGCCGTCGCCTTGATGGAGAAAATCGACAAGGGAGATCCTTTGGCGGAAGCCGTCGGGCAGGGAGTCTGCGCGGTAGCAAAAATGTTCGGGATCGAGCGTGTGCCGGCTATCCGAGGTCAAGGTATTCCCGCTTGGGAGCCTCGCACCCTGAACGCTACCGGCGTCACCTATGCGACGAGCTCTATGGGCGCGGACCATACGGCCGGTCTCCTGATCATGGTCCCCGAGGGGCTTTCCGAAGCGCATGCTTCGCAGGAAGCGCAGTTGGTGAATGCACTCTGTGATTCGAGCGGGTTCTGCCAGTTCCAGCAGCCCAAGATTGACGATATCCGAGAGCTCTACGGAGCCATGTATGGAGAGGAGATCTCGTTCGAGGCCGCGGCCGATATGGGCTGGCAATGCCTCGTGGACGAGTGGGCATTCGATGAGAAAGCCGGATTCACTCGCGATCAGAACGATCTCCCGCAGTGGTGTCGAGACGAAGCCGTTCCGGAAAATGGCGCGACGTTCAACGTCTCAAAAGAGGATATCCTTTCGGTATTCGAGCGTTTTCCCGCCTCGGAGCATCTCCGAACCATGCGAGCCGTCGGTTAGACCTGCTCTCGCACGAACGAAAAATCAGGAGTGGTCGGGCAACAGCCCGGCCACTCCTTTTTTTATTCCGGTGGCACGTCCTGTTGGGCATCCAGCATGCCGGTCATCACGTCGCGAATCGCATTGGTGATCGCGGGTACCCCCTTGGGCATACCTCCATATACCGCGCCTGACTTCGCTTCCTCGTCACGATGAGCTTTCGCGTAGTCGACTGCTTCGGCGAGGTCGACTGCCAATTTCTCGGTGATGCCTTCCTGAGTTTGCGGTCGGGTGACGCACATATGGAGAGCATTGGGGTGCTGTTGGCCGTTAAAGCGCCAGCCCCGCGCACGCATGAAGTCGTTCAGGAGGTAGATGTCGAAATCCTTCGAGAAAAATGAGAAACAGAAGCTCGGCTTGCCGACGATCTGAAGTTCGGGGTGGGAGCGGATCAAGTCCTGCATCGCGAAGGCGGTACCGAATATAGCTTTGGCGTAGCGAAGGTATCCTTCGCGCCCCAAGCTGACCATAGATGCCCAGGTGGCGGCGATGACGCCGCCGGGTCGACTCCCGGCGATTCCCGGGGAGAAGTATTTTCCTCCCGACCACTCCTGTTGCATGAAGTAGAGCCCGCGGCGAAGCTCCTTGTTTCGGAACGCCAGAACCGAGGAGCCCTTCGGGCCATATCCATATTTATGACTGTCGGCAGAGATGGTTGTGACTCCCGGCAATCGGAAGTCGAAGACCGCGATATCGTAGCCGAGTTCTTCGCCCCACGGCAGAATAAAGCCGCCGAGGCAGGCGTCAACATGAAGACCGATTTCGTGCTCGACGGCCAACTTCGAGAGTTCGTCGATCGCATCGATGGTGCCATAGCCATAGTTACAGGCTGACCCGACAATCATGACGGTATTGGGACCGATATGGTCTCGCACGAAATCGATGTCGACCTGCGTGGTTTCGGAATCGACCGGCGCGAGATGAACCTGAAATCCAAACAGGTGGGCTGCCTTGCGAAACGCAACATGGGCCGTTTCCGGCAGGATCATTTCGGGCTTCTCGATTCCCTTATGAGCCAATCCCCACTCGCGATAAGCAAGGACGGCGCTGAGAATACTCTCCGAACCACCGGAGGTCGTTGATCCACATGCGTCCTCTGCCTGATCGCCGTGCAACATATCCAGGGTCATGGCGATGATTTCACCCTCGAACCTCGTTGCACTGGGACAGATGTCTCTCTGGAGGATGTTGACGTGCGCATAGAGGCCGGAGGCTTGGCTCATGAAGGCATAGTGGTCCATATCGCCGCAGTACATGGTTCCGGAGCATTGGCCGGTCTGCCAGAAGCCGTCCTCGGCCATGGCGATCTCCTTGAGTTCGGCGAGGATCTCTTCGCGAGGGCGCCCGTTCGCCGGCATATTTCGATTCACCGGGTATTTATCAGCGTAGGGGTAATAGTCGGCCATGATTATAGCTCCGTGGTTTCGGTTTCGAGACTCTGCAGGAGGTCGAAGACCGGTGCGTTGGCTTCGAATGCTTTTTGCCAAGCATTGAAAAGTCCGTCGTATATTCTGCGGTGGGCGCTCTGAGGTTGATGGATCTCGGCGATGGGGCGAAAGTCGTCGAGGGCGTCGCGGTCGAGGAGTCCCAATCGTAGAAACGCCAGAAAAGCAGCGCCGCGCGTGTTGGTCTGTCGCGCGTTGTCGATTCGATGGATGGGGCGATCCAGGATGTCGGCGAGGATCCCGGCCCAGACCGGCGAGCGGGCGCCACCACCAGAGAAGGTAATCGTCGTCCACGGCTGCTGTGAGAATTTTTCAACATAGGGTTGCATCCATCGAAGTTGAAACCCGATGCCCTCCAACACCGATCGTAGCATTCGCGGGCGGGTCGTGCCGAGATTCATATTCAAAAATCCGCCGCGAGCATTTGCCGACTCTAGCGGAGCCATGGCGCCGCTGAGCCATGGTAAGTAGAGCAGCTTGCCGCTGCCGGCTGGTTCCGCCGCAACCGCTCTCTCCAGGGCCGCAAATGGATCACTGCTGCGATGGTCGGCCAGGTGGTCTTCCGCATGCACCAGATTGTGGAGGTAGTGTTCCAGAAGGCGCCCCCCGAGGCCGCACTCGCCCATCGCCATATACTCACCCGGCAGGGGACTCGGCATACTCACGGTTTGGCTCTCAATATCCGTCATTTTGGAAGGCGCGTTCCCCAGAACCTGAATTGTCGTGCCGATGTTGAGCCCGCCGTGTCCGGGTCGGAAGGCTCCAGCGCCCATGGTCACGGCCTGGGTGTCGTTGATGCCGCCGAATATGGGAATGTTTTCCGGAAGACCTGTCGATTGCGCTACCGAGGATTTTATCGGACCTACCGATGCTTCGACAGGATGCATGGGTGCCAGATGGTCGGCGGATACGCCGGCGAGTTTCAGGAGCTCGGGGCTCCAGGTGCCTGCCGGGATCGATCGGTTGTCGGTGAGCATCAGGGGAAACGCGCTGCAGAGATTGGTGGCGATCTGACCGCTGAACTTCAGGGTCAGGAAATCGGCCGGCTCGAGAAGTGCACGGGTCCGAGCCCATACGTCCGGACATTCCTCGCGGAGGTAGAGGGCATGAGATAGCGAGTCGTTACCGAAAGGAATCGCACCGTGGATGTCCAGAAAACGGAGAAGAGCATCCGGCGTTTCCTGCAGCAGTTTTTGCGCATAGGGCGCTCCTCGTCGCGACATCCACAATTTCATTTTCGACGTAGCCGCGCCACGTTCGTCCACCGGTATCAGGGAGAAGAACTGGCTGGAGCACTGAACAGCGCGGATATCGGACGCTGGCCCACCGGCTTCGCGGACCATGGATGCGGCCGCCGAGACGACCATATCCCAGAGAGCCACCGGGTCTTGCTCGAAGAGGTCCGGACCAGTTGCCAGAGTTTCCACGGCGCGTTCGGCGCTTGCCAGAAGTGTGCCTTCAATATCGACAAGACCCAGTTTCAGGTTTGTCGTGCCCAGATCGATCGCAAGGACGGATGGATTAGCCAACAGAAGTCTCCTTCGGGCCAGGCTGGAAGTTGGCCTGGCGAGCGAGCGCTGTCTCGCTTTGGAATTGCATCGTGCGCATTCTCTTTTTTTTCGTCACCTCGGCAAATACGCAAGCGGAGATGGTGGCCTTCGGCAAAAAAAAAGGGGTGCCCGAGATGGGCACCCCTGAACGGCCGGTGTCTCGAACTCAGCCTAATGCCTTGGTCAGATGGTCTCGCAATTCGACCAACTCGGAGGGCATGGTCTGTTCGAGTTTGGCAAAAAGTTCGCTTTGCAGGTCCAGTTCCGCTTTCCAGGCTTCGGCATCAATGGCCGTGAGCTCGGCAATCGCTTCCTCGGAGACGTCGGTGCCGGTGAGGTCGATGGCACCAGGTTCCGGCACGACACCAAGAGCGGTGTCCTGCCCGCCAACGCTGCCAGTGGCTCGATCGATGATCCACTTCAAAACGCGCATATTTTCGCCAAAACCCGGCCACGTGAATTTCCCGTCACCGTCCTGGCGGAACCAGTTGACCTGAAAGATCTTGGGCGGATTCTCGATGGCTTTTTCCATCGACAGCCAATGCTTCAGGTAGTTCCCCATATTGTATCCGCAGAAAGGCAACATGGCCATGGGATCTCGTCGCACGACGCCGACAGCGCCGGTGGCCGCAGCTGTGGTCTCGCTGCCCATCGTGGCGCCGAGGTAGACGCCGCGGGCCCAGCTGCCGCTTTCCATGACCAGAGGTACGGTTGTGCTGCGTCGGCCGCCGAAGATGATCGCCGAAATGGGGACTCCCTCGGGGGCGTCAGCCTTGGCTGAGAGGACCGGATTGTTTTTCATGGGCGCTGTAAAGCGGCTATTGGGGTGAGCGGCCTTGCTGTCGGACCCTTTTTTCCAAGGGTTTCCTTGCCAATCCGTGAGTTCTTCAGGGACCTCTCCATCCATGCCTTCCCACCAGATATCGCCGTCCGGTGTCATGGCGACGTTGGTGAAGAGGGTGTCGCGTCGGACACATTCCAGAGCATTCGGGTTGGACTTTTCGCTTGTCCCCGGAGCGACGCCAAAGTACCCATTCTCGGGGTTGATCGCCCAGAGCCGACCGTCGGGGCCGACACGCATCCAGGCGATATCATCGCCCACGGTCCAGATCTTCCAGCCGGCGAATTCCTTGGGCGGCACCATCATGGCGAAGTTTGTCTTGCCGCAGGCGCTCGGGAAGGCAGCGGCCACGTAAGTGGTTTCGCCTTCCGGACTTTCGACACCGAGAATCAGCATATGCTCGGCAAGCCAGCCCTCCTGACTGCCGAGGTAGGATCCGATGCGCAGTGCGAGACACTTCTTGCCGAGAAGAACGTTGCCGCCATAGCCGGAACCGCAGGACCAGATGGTGTTGTCCTCGGGGAAATGGCAGATGAACCGCTTTTCGGGATCCAGATCGAGGGTCGAGTGCAGTCCTCGGTTGAAATCATTGGAGTCTCCCAGAGTGGTAAGTGCGGCCGTTCCCATTCGGGTCATGATCCGCATATTCAAGACCACGTAGACTGAGTCGGTGATCTCGAGCCCGATCTTTGCCATCGGGGAGCCCACCGGACCCATCGAGTAGGGAATGACGTACATGGTGCGCCCGCGCATGGAGCCGTCAAATAACTTGCCGAGCTTTTCGTAGGCGGCAGCCGGAGCCATCCAATTGTTGGTCGGGCCGGCTCCTTCTTCCTTCTCGGAGCAAATGAAGGTGAGATGCTCGACTCGGGCGACGTCTTTGGGGTCGGAGCGGTGGAGGTAGGAATTGGGGCGTTTTTCGGCGTTGAGCGGGATGAGAATCCCCTCGTCCACAGCCAGCTGGGTCAGACGTTCTCGCTCGCTTTCCGAACCGTCAACCCAATAGACCTGGTCTGGTTGGGTCATGGCGGCCATGTCCTTGACCCATTTGTCTGCGTGGGCGTTCACGGTTCCGGGACGGTTTTGCTCAATAAGTTCGCTCATGGTCAAAATTTCCTTCCAAATGGCGTGCTCGGCGGTCGGAGCCGCGACAATAGAGGGTTATAACCAAAACGCACTCCCGGAGGCCACCCACTATTAGCGGAACTATGGGAAATCCCGAAAAGTCTCCGAATCCGGGTTTCGCGTGTTTGTTCTGGCTCGGCGGGCACGCTACGGCGCAGGGATGGGTGCGTCCCGACGGCTGGTGAGACGATTTTGGCAGGGAGGGGTGGTTGTTTGGGCGCTTTTGCTCGCCAGCGAAGCTGCCGGCGGGTGGATCCGGTTTTATGGAGTGACGCTGGGCGGGGGCGTCTCGGAGCGAATCGAGGCCGTGATGGTGCCCGTTCAGGTCGAAATAGGCCTGCGTTTGCCGGAGATTTTCGAGAAACCGCTGAGGGAAACGCCCATTCGCGTTGAATGGCTGCTGGAGGCATGGGTGGCTCCGATTGTCGGCCAGCGAAACACTGTGGAGGCGGGAGTCAATCCTGTCGGTCTTCGGGTGGCCTTCGATGGCGGGCAATCACTGGTCCCTTTTGTCGACCTGAGTGGCGGGATTATGGTCACCGGCCTGCGGCAGGTCGGTACCGGCGGCGGGTTCCAGTTCAGTGAGTCGGTCCGCGCAGGTTTTCAATGGTTTGTGACCGCCGAGACCGCGGTGAGTCTTTCCTATCAATATCGCCATATGTCGAATGCCCGGATTTACGACCAGAACGCAGGCCTCGACACGCACTACGCCTTGCTCGGTTTCCATTGGTTCCCGGATCGAGTTGCAAAATAGAACGCGGGCAGGTTGTCAAAAGAGGAGAGAAAACGCCATGGCGCGCGACCGGCCGCGGTATTCCGCGGCATCGGAGGGATCGGTGTTGAGTCGATCGGCCCGATTTGGGGCAGGGCGCCGAAGCGGAAGTCGAATCCGGTGAGACCGAGACCGGCTTGGAGTATGGACAAGACAGGAAGAGCCCCGTTTGGGCCAGAGGGAGAATCAGATGAGTGATTTACGTTTTGACGGAAGAGTTGCAGTCATCACAGGTGCTGGCGGTGGTTTGGGCAAGACGTACGCTCTGGATTTGGCCTCGCGCGGCGCCAAGGTAGTCGTAAACGACCTCGGCGGGTCCGCAGATGGCACGGGCGGTGGCAGTTCCATGGCTGATCAAGCGGTGGAGGAAATCAAGGCAGCCGGCGGGGAAGCCGTCGCGAACTACGATTCCGTCGCGACGCCAGAGGGTGGAGCTGCGATTATCCAGACGGCTGTCGATAGCTTCGGTAAATGCGATATCGTCATCAACAACGCAGGGATCCTTCGGGATCGCACTTTTGTCAAACTCGAACCGGCTGATCTGGAGGCCGTCATCGATGTTCATCTGAAGGGCGCATTTTATGTCTCTCAGCCCGCCTTCAAGGTGATGAAGGAGAATGGCTACGGACGCTTTGTCTTTACCTCTTCTGCTGCTGGTGTTCTGGGGAATTTTGGCCAGAGCAACTACGGTGCGGCGAAAATGGGTCTCGTCGGCTTGATGCACGTTTTGTCGGTGGAGGGTGCCAAGTACAATATCAAAAGCAATGCGATTGCACCGACGGCGCGAACTCGTATGACCGAGGACCTGTTGGGGCCTCTGGCGGAGCATCTCCACCCCGAGACAGTCACGCCTCTCGTCACATGGTTGGTGTCGGAAGCGAATGAGACGACGCATGAGCTCTTCACCGTCGGCGGTGGACGGTTTGCGAGGTTCTTTATCGGGTTGAACGAGGGCTGGCTTGCCGGTCCGGGTGCTCGCGCGACCGCCGAGGACGTACGCGATCATTGGGGCGAGATTCGTGACCCTGAAGGCTACCGGATTCCGGACGGCATCGGGGACGAGATGAAAGCGATCGTCACTGCGATGAAGGGGTAGTCGGCCAGGGGGAGGACTGCAGCCATGCGCTGGTATAAACGCCCGCTCCTGCATTTCCTGGCGGGAGGTTTGCTTCTTTTCGTCGCGGAACAGATTTGGTTCGCTGATCCCGTTTTGCCAACGCGAAGGGACCGTGGCCCGATTGTAATTGATGTGGAGCAGCTGCGTTCCGACCAGGCTCAAGGTCTGGGGCGCGCCTTGCTGCCCGATGAGGAAATCGGACTGATCCGCCAGGAGATTGATACCGAACTTCTCTACCGCGAGGCGCTCGATCGAGGACTCGACGTCGGGGATCGAGCCATAAGAGGCTGGCTGATCCGGAAGATGCGGTTTGTCTCCGATGAGACCGAACTGACGGACGAAGAACTCTACCAGCAGGCCCTGCAATTACGACTCGATCAAGGAGATCAGGTTGTGCGCCGCTCATTGGTTGAAAAGATGCGTCTACTGTCCGGGATCCTGGTGCCCCCGGCGGAGCCGACCGATGAGGAATTGATAAGTTTCATGGCGTCTCGCGAGGACTTGTTTCGGGAACCCGCTCGTCTGAGTCTCGAGCATATCTTCCTGAGCCGTGACCGCCGTCCGGAGACATTGGATGAGGATGCTCGTGGTTTGTTGACTCAGGTTCGGGAAGATGGCGGCCGCGGGTGGGAGTCTCGCGGTGATCCGTTTCCGCTCGGTCGAGACTTCAAAAGTCGATCACGTCGGCAGATAGCATCCTCTTTCGGAACCGGTTTCGCCGACGAAGTCTTCACGTTGCCGGCAGGGACCTGGTCCGGCCCGGTGGATTCAGCCTACGGTCAGCACCTGGTGCGGATCTCGGATTTGCAGGCCTCACATATGCCCGAGCTGGAAAGTGTCCGAAATCAGCTCAGGCATCGGCTGCTCTCCGAGCGGCGCGATGCGAGTTTGGACGTCATGGTCGAGGGCTTGCGAGAGGCGTCGGCTGGCAAGATCTTTGTTGATTTCCCCGATGAACGGGGACAAGTGGAGGCTGACCTTGTTTTGCGGGACTAGGAGCCGGTTCGTTTTTCTCTTCCTTGCGGTTCTTTGTGGGCCAACGGCAGTCTCGCAGGCCCATCCGCTCGCCCCCTCGCTTCTGGAATTGACCGAGGTCGCCGACGGAGTCGTCGATGTCCGATGGAAGGTGCCGGCCCTCAGGGTCCGTGGTTCCGAGGTTCATCCGGAATTTCCAGCCTCCTGCAAGGAACTGGTTCCCCCCGTCGGGAGCCCCGAGGGAGAGGCGATCGTGCTCCGATGGCAGATCGACTGCGGTGTCGCCGGTCTTGCGGGTGAGGAAGTCGGAGTTCGTGGTCTCGGCGCCGGCTCCAACGACGCTTTGCTGCGGGTAGCCTTGTCCGATGGCCGAGTGTTTCAGCACGTCCTGCGGAGCGAGCAGCCGATTTGGAGGATTCCGGAGACGGGACGGCCGCAATCGGTATTTTCGGGTTATTTACGTCTCGGGTTCGATCATATCCTCGAGGGCCTCGATCATCTCATGTTCGTTCTGGGCCTGCTCTTTCTGGCAACGCGTCCTCTGGTGCTGGTCGAGACGATCACTTCGTTTACCATCGGGCATAGCGTGACGCTCGCGTTGGCGTCTCTGGGAATAGCGCAGGTTCCCTCCCGACCAGTCGAGGTTCTTATCGCGATCTCGATTCTGGTTCTGGCTCTCGAACTTGCTCGGGGGCCGGCGGCTCGGCCGACGCTCCTGCGACGATTCCCATGGGGAATGGCGTTTCTTTTCGGGTTGCTCCATGGTCTGGGCTTCGCTGGAGCCCTGGCCGAGATCGGTTTGCCGCCGGATGACCTACCGTTGGCGTTATTGTCCTTCAACCTGGGAATCGAAGCAGGGCAACTCGCATTTGTTGCCTGCATTCTGGTTGCGGGATTCTTGCTGCGACCTATTTTGCGCCGTCGTCCCCAATGGGTGGACATGTTGCCGGCCTACGGAATTGGTTGTCTCTCGGTGTATTGGATTCTGCAGCGACTGCTCGGAGCGTGAAGAAGCGGAGTCCGTTTCTCGATCAAGTCTCGCGCAAGTTTCGGATCATCCCCGCCTGAATCCGACCGGCGGCTTCCCGAACCCCGTCGATTGCCGCCGAGGACTGGACCTTCCAACGTTCGTCGCGAAGGCGAAGGACGCCTTCGGGTCGTGGGCGGTAATGATTGAGATGAAAGACGTTTGCGGCATGGAGCAGAGGCGTCAGAGGCGCGCCCTGCTTGCGGAGGCGAATCTCAAGGTCGAGGTCCTCGCATAGATAGCTCGCGCCTGGCCAGCTCGCGTCGTAGCCATTGATGCTCTCGATCACTTTGCGGGGCGCACTGAAGTTGCAACCCATCAACCCTTTTCGCTTGTCGAAGAGGCGGACAATCTTCTGCGGGATGCGAATCGCGAGATGGAATTTTTGGCGCTCCCTGCGGAAGAGCTGTCCGAACTTTTCCGGAGTGCACCAACCCTCGAGTTCTCCGTTGCTCACGCCCTTTGGCGTCAGAGTCTCCGTGATGGGAGTGCCGATCTGGAGGCGCCGTCCTTGCCAGACGGTATGACCATCCGCATGGTCGAGGTGATCCGCCAACCAGCGCTGGTCGGGCACGCAATCCCCATCGAGGAAGACGAGCTGTTCTCCTCGGGCGATTGCGATCGCGCTATTGACGATACCGGCTTTCTGAATTCCGTCGTGCGGGTGCCACATATGGGCGACCGGAAAACTGGTGCGTTGGTCGAATGCGGCGATGCGCTCTCGAGTGCTGTCGGTTGAACCGTCATCCGCGAAAATGACTTCCTCGATCGCCTCCGTCTGGCGCAGGAGTCCTTCAAAGACGAGTTCGAGAGCCCGAGGGTTCTCGTAGGTAGCGATGATGATCGAGGTCTTCATGGCGAATCAGAGTCTGTTGCTGTTCGAGCGTCTTTATTTCTGAAGCCAAAGTGAATCGAAGACGAGCGAAGCTGCAAGGGGCGCCGTCCTGCGAATTGGGTTGCCTTGCATCGGAGCCCTTTCTCAATTCTTCAAGAGTTCCGGCATCCGGGCGGCAATCATTCGGCGGAGTCCGTCACGCCACGGCGTCTCGGTGGCCCCAATCAGGGAAACCATCCGTTGGGTGTCGGGAATTACGCTTTCGATCGTTTCGGTTGTGGGTCGGAATTTCGGCTCGATCCCGGTCAATTCGCCCATATAACGGCACCATTCCTCGATGCTGGTCGTCTCCGTGCCTCCCCAGTTGACGATACGTGCGGGTGTCGTGGCGATACCCAGGAGCTTTGGCACCATTCGAACGATATCGTCTTCGTGGATGGGGTTGTAGGAACTGGGCGCGTTGGTGTGTACGGGAATTTCCTGTCCGGCCTGCATCATCAGGAGGTGGAAGAAGGGCCAGCCCCCCTCGTCGCCGAACGGAACGTTCAAGCGGGCAATGGTGGTCGGAAGGTTCCATTCCTGTGCCCCGAATTTGGCAACCGCCTCGCCAGCGATTTTGGTGATGCTGTACGTCGGGAGCATGCGGGCATGATTGTCTCCGAGGAAGTCGCCCTCGGCGAGGGGTTCATGGTCCCGGGGTTGGTAGACCCCGGTGGTGGAGCAGCAGAGGAAGCCGCGTGCGCTCCGGCACCGCGACATGAGGTGGCCCACACCTTCCGCATTCGCGGCGAGGTCCGCTTCAAAGTCGGCGCTTTTTGCGACGGCGAAATGGATTAAATAGTCGACAGCATCCGGGATTTCCTGAACGTCTCCATTCGAGAGATCCGCTCGGACGCACTCGACACCGATAGCCTCGAGTCGGCTGCGATCCTTCGGGTTGGTAAACCGGGCCGCTCCAATGACGTGGTTGTCCCTGGCCCAGGCCCGAGCCACCGGCAAACCAACCTGGCTTGCCCGGCCCGG
>DLYX01000371.1 GCA_003447545.1 Deltaproteobacteria bacterium
CGCAACGCTCCCAAGCAAGGCGATACCTTCACCACAGAAGTGCTTGTGGGCACGGACGATCAACTAGGCTGCCGGACGAGCCCAAGACCACCCTTCGCGAGCGCATGCGCGTCACACGAGAGAAATACTGTTGGACCTGTCATGAGAAGATGGACCCCCTCGGCCTCCCCTTTGAGATGTACAACCACGCCGGCCTGTTCCGGACGACCGAATTTGACAAGCCCGTCGACACCACGGGCGAGATCATCGATTCTGGCGATCCCAATCTCGATGGTCCCGTAGAGAACGCGATCGACATGATCGGGAAGCTCGCCGAAAGCGAACGCGTAGAACAAGTCTTTATCCGCCATGCCTTCCGCTTCTGGATGGGTCGCAATGAAACCCTCAACGACGCCCCCGTTCTGCAAGCGGCCCATAAGGCCTACCGTGAGAACAACGGCAGCATGAAAGCATTGATCACTTCGCTAGTAACCTCTAATGCCTTTGTCTATCGAACGGTGAATGACTAGCTGAGAGGCCAAGAGTTACAAACCGAATGGTGTGGAAATAAGCAGCGGTTCGCTTGATGATACGGATCTCCATGTAGACATGACACTCTCGTCGTGTTTGAGAGCGCGCCTCGCAAAGAGACAAGAGTGTCGCCTCTACCGTGTATTCTCCACGAGGCGACGACGGGGCTAATCCATCGACCATCAAACGCTCGCGGAAGTACCCTCGCTGGAAGCCCTCAGTAGTTCCGTTGTTCTTGGGAAATCGCCACATGCAGCAGATATCCTCGCGCAATTCGAGGGTGTCTTGCCAAACAAATTCTCTTAACATTACCCTATACTCTCTGCTCGTATCACTCCTGAAAACTTTCATAACTAGCTGATAGTTAGAAACCCTTAAGCAAAACACTCTTTCCTCCACTGGCGATAGTAATACTGTTCATAAGAACAGCTTATGTCGCCACCCAACTACCGCCCTCGCCGACCGCGTGCCTCACCCCTTTGGCAGATCGTCCACCACGCCCGGGACGATTTCCTCGCCCACTACGAGGCCCGTCATCGCCAGATCCACGGACCGCTCTCTTCCGACAGCGTCGACGTCGTCGATCAATTCTACCGTTGCGGCGATCTCGCTGCCGGCTTCACCCGCTTGCAGTGCCCGGACTGCGGTCACGAAAAACTCCTCGCCTTCACCTGCAAAACCCGCCACTTCTGCCCCTCCTGCCATCAACGGCGTGTCCGCCGCGTCGGCGACTGGATAGCATACACCGTCTGTGACAACCTTCCCCACCGCCAGTTCGTGTTCACCATGCCGCGCCCCCTGCGCGGTATCTTCCGCAAGCGTCGCAAGCTCCTTGGCCACCTTTTCCAAGTCGCCATCGGCTGCTTGCGTGACTGGATGCGCCTCCGGCTCGACCTACCCCATGGTCAACTCGCTGCCATTGCCGCCGTGCAGACCTTCGGCGATTACCTTGTTTTCCATCCCCACCTCCACGTCCTCGCCGCCACGGGTCTCATCGATTCCAAGAACCGCTTTCACCTCATGCCTGTGGAAAGCATCGAGCCGCTGGCCGAACTCTTTCGGCACCGTTTCCTCGCAATCTTGCTTCGCGAGAAACTCATCAGTGCAAAAAAGGCCCGCCAACTTCTTGGCTGGAAACATAGTGGCTTCAGCCTCGATGCTGGGGAGAAACCCGTCGCCGCCCATGACGTCGAGGGACGCAGGCGACTGGCCGAGTATCTGCTCCGGGCCCCGTTTTCCCTGGAGAAGATCACCTGGAACCAGCAAACGCGCAGCGTTATTTACCGCTCCAAGCGGAGTTGGCGCACCAAGCGCAACTTCGAGGTCTTTTCCGCCACCGATTTCATCGCTGCCGCGGTCAGCCACATCCCGCCGAAGAACCAGCAGACCGTCCGCTACTACGGCCTCTATTCGAACAAGCGGCGCGGCCTGGATGCCAAAGCGGGACGGCTTGGGCCAAGAGTGTGTCTCGCCCCTGCTGCCCGCCTTCACGATGGCCTGCCATCCATCACCCTTCTACCGCCGCCCTCCGCCCAAAGCGCCCGCGCTCTGCGGCCTCTCTGGCGCGATCTCATTTTGCGCGTCTGGGGTGTTGACCCTCTGCTCTGTCCTCGCTGCAAGGGAACGATGAAGGTCATCGACAACCTGATCCGCCCAGAAGAAGTCGAGTTTTTCCTCCGTCTCCTCGGCCTATGGGAAGGCGTCATCGCTCTGCCACCGCCACCACATCCACCCTTCGACATCGAAACCATGGAGCCGCTGCACATCCCGAAAAAGCCTGACTGGACTGAAGAGACCGAATCGCTTTCACCCGATAGCTGGACCGACAGTGAACCTGCTTGGAAAGCGCCTGAGCGCGTGCTCGATGAGGAACGGCTGTTGGTCCTCGACGGGGACCTTGTTCCCGCGGACGACTTGCCCCTCTTCGCGACAGACTAAAAACGCCGCGTTGCGATCTCCAAAAACAGGCACCTGCCTGATCAGAGCCTCTGCAAGGTGCTCGATCGACGGGAAAATGTCCTCGTGTC
>DLYX01000413.1 GCA_003447545.1 Deltaproteobacteria bacterium
GCACCACCAACGGCCTGAACCTGATGCTCTGCCCGGTCACCCTGCCCGACGGAAGCAAAAACACAGTCAGCGTCTCTCGCGTGGAAGAAAAGATGGGTTTGCACGGTTCACCCACTTGCGCCGTCGAATTCGATCACGCGGAAGCCTTCCTGCTCGGCGAACGCGGCAACGGCTTCCGGGCGATGCTCGATTTGATGAATGCCGCACGCCTCGGAGTTGCGGCACAGGGTCTCGGCATCGCCGAGGCCGCCTACCGCCAGGCGCGCGCTCACGCGGCCGACCGCGTTCAATTCGGTATTCCGATCATCCAGCAACCTCTGATCAAATCTATGCTGTCGCAGATGGCCATGGAAATCGAGGCCGCGCGCGCCCTGCTTTATCGAACAGCCGCCCTTTCCGATCGGATGGAGGCAACCGAAATATACCTCGCATCTGACCGCGAGGACTATGAAACCGACCGTGTGACCCTGCAAGCGGAACTCGAGTCCGGACAGCAGTTACTTCGCTTCCTGACTCCCCTCTGCAAATATCTCGCGACTGAGGTCGCCAATGACGTTTCCCGGCGGGGTATTCAGATCCATGGGGGCAGTGGCTTCATGGCAGAGTCATCAGCCGCGCACTACCACGTGGACTCGATCATCACGACGATCTACGAAGGCACATCGGAGATTCAAGCCAGCTTCGCGCTCAAGGAAATGGGCAAGGGTGCTCTGGACCCGGCACTCGCCAGCCTCGTGCAGGACCTGAAATCCCTGCGCAAAAATCATCCGGAGCAAGTGGCCCAGCTTAACCAGGGCATTGCCGACATCGGCAACGCGCTACCGACGATGCTCGAAGACATTTCCTACGCGATGCTGAACTCCAAACGGATCTGCGACATGATCATTTCGGTCATGGTCGGCACCGAGCTCCTCTTCCAAGCTGATGCGTCCGAGGAAAAAGGTGCCTTGGCCGAGGCCTATATCAATCGCAAGATGCTGGAGGTCGAGTTCAACGCCAAGCGCATTCTCAGCGGTGATGCGACCCGACTCGCTCGCTATGACAAGATTCTCGGACTCTGAATCGGTCGGTAAGGAAAAAATCAGCTGAAGCCAGGCCATCAACTTTCGATGTCAGGCTTCACTAAATCCGCCAGTGAATGCGTCCGCAGCTCCAATTCGTTGACGGTGGCCTCCCGAGCCAACTCACCTGCGACGGCTCCATCAAGGAATAGTGGCAAGCCATCCGCTGCAAACACTGTGAAGACCTCGGCCAGTGAAATGGAGGCCGGGTCACGTGCCAGGAGGTAGCGACCGTTGGCGCCCTCGACAGGCAGCACCAGACCAACGTCCTCCATAGCCTCGACTGCCTCGCAGACATCGACCCGATCGACACCCAATTGGCGGCTGACCTCGGCGGGATCTGTCGGACCCTCACCCGATCGGAGCCTTCGGGCCGCCTCTACAAGGAATGCCAAGGCCAGTGGTCGCCGGCTGACACGTCGGCCCGCACCTTCCGCGCCGCCCAACTCCAGGCAGGCCGCGAGTTCCGCCCCGGCGAGCACGATTGCCCAGCTGACGTACATCCAGACCAAGGTCACCGGCAATTGCGCCAGGGCACCGTAGATCGCGTTATAGCTCGCGACACCGACCTGCAGTCGCACGTAACCGATTTGCACCAACTGCCAGGCAATCCCGGCAAAGAGTGCCGAAAATAATAGCGCTCGAGGCTGCGGCCGCCGGTTCGGCATGACCACATAAAGGAACCCGATGGCAATGACGTTACAAAGATAGGGCACCAGTGGAAGAAGGCTACGCCAGGCCTCCCCGAGGACCGGACGGGCCAAGGCCTCGTGCATGAGTTCTTGTTGCAGCACGAAGGAAGTCACTCCGGTTGCTGCCACCATCAGAAATGGCGCCAGAATAATCACCGAGACGTAATCCGTGATCTTGCGGAGCAAGGGCCGGCCCGCCCGGACTCGCCAAATATAGTTGAAACTCGACTCGACACTGCCGAGCACCGAAAGCACCGAGCCGAACAAGGCTATGGCACCCATTGTGCCTAGAGTTCCCACGTTCGCTCGGGAAACAAATTCCGTAATCTGGGTGGCAACTTCCTGACTCAAGGACAGCCGCTGCAAGAGCAGATCTTCGAGATGGGACTCCACGCCGAGTCCTTTCAGGGCCGCAAACATCAGCGCCAGCACCGGCACGATCGATAGCATCGTTGTATACGCCAATGCCGACGCGTGGAGCAGACAACCGTCCTCGTAAAAACGTCTCGCCCATCGATAGAGAAAGCTAAATAAACGCATCAACTCCAACCTTCCCCAAGCACGGGTCCTACTTCCAGGCCCATACTGGCTCCTCGAATCGATCCACACGCATCGATACGCCTCGCAATGCGACTTCACGGAATTGAAAAATAAAGGCCGCGGTGGGCGCGTGCACCTGCGTTGCACACAAAGGAAGCGACAAGACCGGTCGTTCGCTCTCGGGTATCCTGCGCAGGACCGGAATCGATTTTTGGTCCAGGTCCGACAACGGAACCCGATACACGATGGCAACCTCATCCGGATTACCCTTTAGATCCGGAGCCGGCCCTCCCCAGGCCACAAACGGCGTTACAATAAATCCCGAACGCGTCCGGTAATCGTCCAGGCGCCCGAGCAAGGCGCTGCGATCCAAAACCAGACCGACTTCCTCGGCGGTCTCGCGGCACGCGGCTTCTGCGGGAGTCTCCCCGGGCTCGATTCGGCCGCCGGGCAATGCGAATTGGCCGGGATGGTCGGACAACCCCGACGCGCGACGCGTCAAAATAAACGCTGGCTCTCCAGCGTCACCCGCCACCAGAACGACCGCAACCGCGGCACGACGCAGACCCGGATCAGCGAGACGTCGACGGTCGAATCTCGCCAGATTCGCTTCCACGCGATGCCGCAAAGCCAAATCCAAACGCGTTTTTGCCTCCGACATGACCCTATTGCTAACAGAAAGCGCTCCATCGGCCGATCCCGAGATCCATCGGGGTTGCACATACCCTCGCGAGCCTCGAACCTGTGACTACGCAT
>DLYX01000553.1 GCA_003447545.1 Deltaproteobacteria bacterium
GAAGTGTGATGGAGGCGACCACTGCGTCGGCCTCGATCGAGGGCATGAAGTCGAAACGTACCCAACCGCCGGTCATCAGCCCCAGCGTGACGGTGAGGATGGCCACACCAGTTGCGAGAGTCGTGTAGCGCCACTCGAGAGCCTTCTCCAAAAAAGGCGTGAAGCGATTCTCGAGGAAATTCTCCAGACCGCCGGCGATGGTTGTTTGCAGATTCTCCCAAGCTTTCCACTTTTTCCCGGGTTTCTTCTCCGCTCGACTGCGTGCATGTCCGAGGTGGGCGGGGAGAATCAGCTTGGATTCGATCATCGAAAAAACCAGGGAGCTGATCACGACGATCGGGACCATTTTGGACATTTCGCCCGATGAGCCCGGCAAGAAGAGCAGCGGCGAGAAGGCCGCGATGGTCGTCAGGATGCCGAAAGTCACTGGCACGGCGACTTCCTGAGTGCCGCTGATGGCAGCCTGCAGCGGGTCCCCGCCGCGTTCCTGATGCGTGTGGACGTTTTCGCCCACGACAATCGCATCGTCTACGAGGATGCCCAGCACGACGATAAAGGCCGTCAGCGAAAGGAGGTTGATCGAGACCCCGAACCACGGCAGCGAGGCGATCGCGCCCAGCATTGCAATCGGGACTCCGAGTCCGACCCAGAAGGCCAGACGCAAGCGCAGGAAAAGAGCCAGGACGCAAAGCACTAGAAGGAAGCCCAGGCGTGCATTGCTGATCATGGTGTCGAGTCGGGCGCGAAGGTGCTCGGATTCGTCCTCGCCGATGGTCAGATAGGTTCCGGCGGGCATTTGGGGTGATTTTTCAGCAACATAGGTTTTGACGGCATCGGCTACCGAGAGCGCATCTTGCGTGCCGGCGCGCATCACCTTGATCATGACCGCCGGGTCCCCATCGAACCTGGAACTTTTGGTGGTCTCGGCAAAGCCGTCGACGACGGTGGCGATATCACCGAGGAGCACGCGTGTTCCGTCCAATTGCGAAACCACGACAATATCTTCGAAATCGTTCCCCAAATATGCCTGTCCGCGGGTGCGGAGTACGACTTCCCCGTCGCGCGTCTTGATCGATCCGGCCGGCAGATCGAGAGATGATTTGCGGATCGCATCGACGATATCGTCGAACCGCAACCCGAAGCGACGGAGGTCGTTTTCCGAGACTTCGACGGAAATCTCGAAGGGGCGTACGCCGGTAAGGCTCGCCATGCTGACATTCTCGAGCGCGACGATCTCGTCGCGGATCTCTTCGCCAAGCGCTCGGAGGGTTCTCTCGTCCGCGTTCCCCGAGACCATCAGGCTCACGACCTTGCCCTGCAGTTGTGCCTGTTTTACGGTCGGCACCTCGGCCTCTGCGGGGAAGGTGTTGATCGAATCGATCTCCGCCTTGATATCATCCAGCGCTGTCTCGACGTTGGCCCAGTCCGCAACGTGGACCAGAACCGCACCCATGCCTTCCACAGCGGTGCAGTTGATCTCCTTGACGCCATCGACTCCCTGAATGCGCTCTTCGATGCGGACGCAGATGGCCTGCTCGACCTCTTCAGGCGAGGCCCCGGGATAAGGGACCGAGATGCTGACCGAATCCACGCGCATCTCGGGGAAGATTTCGAGCTTCACGACGGGAAGGGCGAGGACTCCGCCCACCACGATCAGGGCCATCAGGAGGTTTGCCGCGACCGAGTTCTCCGCAAACCAGGCGATTGCGCGTTTCATGAGAGGGGAGCGACCCGAACCTTCATGCCGTTGGTGACGGCCTCGATCGGCGAGATGCAAATGCGTTCACCGTTCTCCAGGCCGCCGCCGACCAGGAAGCCGTCCCGTGTTCGTTTGATGACATCCACGTCGCGGTAATGAATTTCGAGGTCGTCATTGATGACGAGCACGCGGTCGCCGTCACGCAAGGCGCGGCGCGGGATCTCGACGGCTTCGGGGATGACGCGTCCCTGGATGGTTGCATCGACAAACATTCCGACTGCGAGCGGAGCCATCGGCTGGTCGGTCCGTCGCCCATAAGGATCCTCAACGCGGGCGATGACCGTGACCATTCGAGTCCGGGGGTCAATCTCGCCCTCGGTGCGTACAATTTTCCCTGTCCAGACATGGTCCTGCCCGGCGAACCCGGAACGCAGTTCTACCGGAGGCCCGCCGCTATCGCCGAGATCGAGATCGAGAAAGGCCAGATCGGTATCGGGGATCGGCAAGGGCACCTCGGCATAGTCGGTCGCATAGATGCGGCCCAGCGGAGTGCCGCGGCTCACAAACTGGCCGACGTCGGCTTTGGCCGTCCGGATCCGACCTTCATAAGGCGCCCGGATCTCGGTGCGGGCCAGGTCCGACATGGCCTGACTGCGCGACGCATCTGACTCGATAAATGCAGCCTTGGCAAGAGCGACACTATTGGTCGCGTCGTCGAATTCGCGATCGCTAAGTGCGCCGCTTTCGCGCAATGCCTCGCTGCGAGAGAACATTTTCTCGGCCAGAGACAGGCGGCTTTGCGCCGCTGTGTAATTGGCTTCGGCCCGGCGGACAGCAATTTCCTGGTCGGTCGCGTCCAGTCGGATCAGCAAATCTCCCTGATTGAAGAATCCGCCTGCGGCAAACGAAGGCGAGACCTCGAGGATGCGGCCCGCCGTTTCCGCAACCAGATCGGTCTGGGTGCGAGGCTCGACACTGCCTTGCGCCCGCACAGCGAGCCGACGGGGTTGGGGTTGGACAGCAGTGGCACGGACGAGTCGGGCGAAGTCTTCCGCAGGGCGGGTCTGGACCCGCGCTCCGGCCGTCACCAGAAAGACGGCAACCACGCCGCTGGTCAGGACGATTGCGAGCGGCAAAACGAGTTTCAGCGGAAATCGTTTCATCACTGCACCGCCGAGGGGGCCCGCAGGCCTGCCGCGAGGAACGTTACAAGTTTTTGAATGGTTTGTTTGTCGTTCATGGTTTCTGTGTCCATCTTTTTGTGTTGCCCCGATGTGGGGGCATTCAGTGTTTTTGGCGCTGCGGTGGCCGTCGTGGCCAGACTGGCCATGACGAGCTGGAAACGAAACTCGAGTTCGTGGCCAGGCAGTTCGGGTAACGCCTGCGCCAGCGCGTCGAGGAACCTGTTGGTGGTTGGTTGAAAGTGTTTTTGCATCAAGGGCTCGACCACCTCGGGCGGCTCGGCCAGCAGATGGCCGAAGAGCTGTTTCAGACCAGGGCCTCCTGGATCGCGCTCCTTGCGATGGCGCAGGCGGACCTCGAGATATGCCTCCAAGATCGCTGAAAGCGAGGGGCGTTTGCTGCCGGCGTCACGCAGGATCGCGTCAAGCTTCTCGACTCGTTCGGCATTGACGGCGGTTGCATGGCGCTCGAAAACGGCCTCGACCAGCCCTTCGCGGGAGCCGAAGTGATAGTTGACAGCCGCGACGTTCACGCCGGCTTCGGACGTGATCTGGCGAACGCTTGGGCGCGACAAGCCTTCCCGAGCGAAGAGATTCTCGGCTGCATCGAGCAGCCGCTCCCGGGTATCGACCTGCATTTGCCGTGTACCCGTGGCGCTCATGGGAGACTCCTGTAGTTCAAACGCATGTTTGAAACATACGTTTAGTAACGCACTGAGTCAAGTTTTTTTCTTGGACCGGCCGGTTTGCCGTGTGGAAAACTTCAGAGATATCGAGCGACCATGGGGTTCGCGGGACAGCGTTTCCTGCTGCTGAGCGGTTTGACTGCGGGCTCAGACGGGCGCAAGCGGTGTCGGATCGGTCGGCCCGGCGGGCGGGGCCTCGTTTGGGCCGGGATCTGTGGAAAACCTGTGGGCTTCCTAGAAATCGTAGCGATAAAGATTGGTCTTGCGGGGTTGAAAGCCGAGTCGCAGGTACAGCCGATTGGCTGCTTCGCGCTGGGGATTGGACGTCAGGTCGACGCCGGGAGCGCCCAATTCTCGGGCCAGAATCAGCGCGGCCTTTGTCAGTTCGGCGCCTACGCCCGCGCCGCGTGCGCTCTTGTCGACGATGACATCCTCAATGCGGCAGCGGAGTCCCGAGGGAATTCGAAAAACGCTCAGCGTGGCTGTTCCGACAATCTGGTCGGCCCTGTCTCGGGCGAGAAGCAGGCGCGAAGGCGAATCGATCAGCGCGGCGAGGTCGGACGCTTCCGGGGGAGGGTGGTTTACCGAGAGTTGCGGCATCAGGCGCTGGAAAGCCTCCAGAATGGTGTCGTCCATCCGTTTTGCTTCGCTGATGGTCATGGTTGTGGACCAGTCTCGGTGGGGCGGTGAAAATGGCCAGGGACGGAATTGAACCGCCGACACGCGGATTTTCAGTCCGCTGCTCTACCAACTGAGCTACCTGGCCCGCCGTGCGTCGCTTCTGCGATTAACCCACGCCCTCTCGAAGGTCAATTTACCCGGTGTGTTCTTCGATCCAATCGATCATATTGGCAGCCAGATTGGTCCCGCAGAGCTGGTCGATTTCCTGAATCCCGGTGGGGCTGGTCACGTTGACCTCGGTCAAATAGCCCCCGATTACGTCCAGTCCGACGAAAATCAGCCCGTCGCGCCGAAGGTCGTCTGCCATACGCGCGCAGATCTCCCGGTCTCGATCGGTGAGGTCGCTACGAACCGCGCTGCCGCCGACATGGAAATTCGACCGGTGGTCGCCGTCATTGGGAACCCGCAGAACAGCGCCAAGAGGCTCTCCATCGATCACGATAATCCGTTTATCTCCTTCGCGGACTTCGGGCAGGTAGCGCTGTGCCATCACTCGGGTCCGCCCCTCGTCGGTCGCCGTCTCAAGGATGGCATTGAGGTTCCGGTCCTGTTCCTGCAGGTGGAAAATTCCGGCCCCACCGCAGCCATCGAGCGGCTTGATGATCATCTCGCCGCCGAGTTCGTGCAGGAATTCCTTGAGCAGATCGGCGTCGCCGGTAACCAGACTTTCCGGGGTAATCTCCGGGAAGCGCAAGGCATAGAGTTTTTCGTTGGCATCGCGCAGGCCGGACGGGCGGTTGAGCACCAGAGTTTTTTTCGCGTCGATCAACGAGGCGACATGGGTGTCGAAAAAGAAACTCATATCGAAAGGCGGATCCTTGCGAAGCATGACCACATCAAAGCTTTCGAGAGTTTCGCGGGTAGGTGCCGCGAGGCTGTAGTGGTCCCCGGCAACGCGCTGAACTTGAACTTCCTGGACGCGTGCTTCCGGGATGCCCCTCCGGATCGCGAGATCAGCCGGACCCATCACGAAATTGCGATGCCCACGTGACTCTGATTCGAGCAGAAAGGCAAAGGTGGTGTCCTTGTCGATATCGATCCCGCCAAGGGGGTCCATCAAGTAGGCAATCCTGAGAGACCGGGCCATCAGAAATCCCTCGCGGGGTTATGCTCTCGTCTGCTCACGACCCTACCTTCGCCCGCCCTCGATCGGACTGCAAGCGGGCCCGGCGGGAGCATGGGGATGCCCTGCGCGAGCTTCAGGATGCGCTGCGGGATCATCGGGATCAGCCGCGCGAGTGCGTTGATTTTCGGCACGAGTCCGTCCGACCCGCAGACCGGGACAGGTCCCCCGCGATCCAGGCTTTCGAAGGTTTCCTACGCTTGCTCGGGGAACCAATTGCCGTGAAAACCGAACGGCACCCTTTGCGGCAGGGTGACCCGCGCCACGGGTCCCTTGGCAGGTTCCTGAGCGTTCAGGATGATCAGGTCGGAGGTGTCGCGGTTCTCGTCGTAGGCGTAGAACAGCAGCCAGCCTTCGTCTTCGCCGGCGGTCTCGCTGTCGGGCACGAAGACGGCTTCGCCCGGAACACATCCGTCCGGGGCGTTCCATTCCTCCTCGGTGCCTTTTTCAAGATCGTATTTGAGGATCGCAGGCGGGGTATGCTCGTCGGTCGGAAGAGCATTGGAACGGGCCGCGTAACCGAAGCGATTGGGTAGGCCCGTGAGTCGATCGTCGATCCGCGGGAATTCAGCAAACCCCGCCGCGAGTGGCGTTTCCGAAACGCTGCCTGCCTTTAGATTGATGACAAACCGGTGCGGGGACGGGATCTGGAAGACGCTCGAGGATTCTCGCCAAAGTTCGGGGTAGCGACAGAGGTCAAGGATGATCTCGCCGTCCCGTTCGAATGCATTGAAGGGGTGGAATGAGTAACAAGGCTCGATGGCGAACCAGCGCACCGGTGCGCCGGGTTGGCTGCGCGGCATGACGCCCAGTCGAGCCGGGTAGTCGTCACTCCAATGGTAGGGAAATCCGCTTTCATTTTCCGTGACACCCATCGCTTGTTCGAAATCGAAGACGACAGGCAGGTCCATGAAGACGACGTAGTGCTCGGTGATCGCGAAATCGTGAACCATGGTCGGGCCGGTCACGTCGATCTCTTCGGTCTGTACCAGCACGCCCTTGGCGTCGACCCGGTGGTAGGAGAGCAGGGGCGGGAGGAATCCATAGCCGAAGAAATGCATTTCGCCGGTTTTGGGGCAGAACTTGGGGTGAGCTGTCATGCCGGATTGCAGTTTGCCGGCAAAATCGTGGGTGCCGACCGTCTCGAGTTCGGACGTCACCTCGGTAGGGAAACTGGTCTCGACCAGAGCAAGCATGCGCCCGGCGTGTTGCACGATATTTGTGTTGGCCACCGCGATGGAGCGGTCGACGGCAAAGTCTTCTCCGATAAAAGAGGTCTCCGGGTCCGCGAAGGTCCTGGTGCGTACCCATCGGTTGCGGAAGGCGCTGGCCCGGCCGCCCTCGAGCTGGATGCCATGCAGCATGCCGTCGCCCGTGAACCAATGCTTCGAGGTTCCGCTCTGCGGGTTGGGGCCGTTGCGAACATAGCTGCCACGCAGGTTGGGCGGAATCTGCCCC
>DLYX01000128.1 GCA_003447545.1 Deltaproteobacteria bacterium
CATCCGCATTATCGATCGTTGCCCGAGTGATCGGCGACAAGGCATTATGAAATTGGGGCTGCTGGGGATCACTATGAAAGGCTCTCTCGATTGCCGCATGCAGATAACCCATCAAATAGCGGTAGCCCTCCGCGAGCATGCGGTCCGAGGCCGGCGCCGGCATTCGATCGGGAACATCGAGACAATCGCGCGCCTCCCCGAGACTCGCCATCATATCGTCCCAGGCGGCCTGTAACTCGGATGTGGCTTCTTCGGGGCTTCGTCTCATTTGGGCTCCTTGACCGGCGACACAACGCCCTGAGAATCAGGGGGTCTGGCGCCAGGTGCTCGACGCCATAGCATCACCTCCACCGCAAGCGGTCTAGCGCCGCACTGGACGCTCCAGAAAGCCGACCGAACCACCATATCAGAGGAGAACTCGGTGTTACTCTCCAGATGCTGGCGCCGGCCGATGGTATTTCTTTCCGTCCCAACCGGGCCATAACTCCAGCTCGGCACAGACACGATGGCTATGGATCGTACTTCCCGAGCGCGCCGCGGCCTCGGGCGCCGTCGCCAGCCAGACTATGACCGCCGCAGTCACTTCCGGCGGCGCTCCGTCCCAGACCGCATCCAGATCTGTTTTGGCCCCGCGCAGGGCGCGCATCGTATCGGTCGGCGTATAACCGGGGTCGATATTGAAGGCTCGAATCCCGTCGGCAGCATGCTCGTGGTGCAGAATCGGCACCATCCGATGCAACGCACTCTTGGAAGCGGCGTAGGCATAGCCCCAACCACCCTGCCCGACCGGTCCGGGCGGATCGGCGTGCCCCGACCGCGAAGTCATATTGATGACGGTCCCACCGCCGGCCCGCAACATTCCGGGCAGAAGTTTCCGCATCAACTCCAAAGGCGCCACGCAATTGCCTTCGAGTAATTTTCGGAACTCCCGCACAGGAATATCCTCGAGGCGGTCCATTCTGCCTGCCCCCTGATAGATCGCATTATTGACCAGAATATCTACCGGCCCCCAGATTTCCGCGACCCGCTCGGCGGCCTGCTCCACCTGCGCCAGGTCCAGCAGGTCCATCGGAATCTCGAGGACCTCGCCTCCAAGTGCCTGAATCTCCGCGGCCGTCGTCTCCAGGCTTCCCGCAACCGGGACCTCTTTCGGCCGCACAGACGAGGAACCCGAGACCCGCCCCTGGCCTTCCAGCCGAGTCCTCGCCGTGATGGCTACAGCAAAGCCGGCCGACGCCAAAGCCAGCGCTGAAGCCTTGCCGATACCTCGGCTTGCACCAGTGACCATCGCAATTCGTCGTTTCATACGATTTCTCATGAATCGCCCTAGGCGGACGACTCCATCGGATGATACCGAAATTCCATGGCGAGCGAGAACGAATCGAGAAAAATTCCTTTGGGGCTGCGGCTGACACCTTTCGACGAAGAATTTCGCCGGGACCCGCACCCGCGCCTGAAGGATCTGCGTGAGCTATGCCCGGTCCATCGCGACTCCGAATTTAATCAGGTGGTCATCTCGAGTGAAGAGTCCGCGCGCGAGATTATCCGCGACCACAGCCTCGGAGTCGACCCACGCAAAGCCAACCCCGAAGATAGCGTCCAGCAATTTCGTCCTCCGGATGATTCCGAGCCTTCGATGCTCTTTCTCGATGATCCCGACCACCAGCGACTTCGCAAGCTGGTGGCGCCCTCCTTTGCCCCGAGAAAAGTCGAGGCAAAACGTCCGATGATCCGCGAAATCGCCAAAACGCTCGTGGCCGCGATTCAACCCGACCACAAGGGAGAATTCGATTTGATCGATGCGCTCGCCGGACCATTGCCGGCGGTCGCGATCGCCAAGATTCTGGGCATCGACCCGGCGCTACAAAATCAGTTCAAGGAATGGTCCGAGACGGCGTCCGCCGCTTTCTTCACAGGGGCGCTCGACCCGAGCCTGCAAGAACCTGGGGCGGCGGCCGTCGAAAGCCTGCGCGAGCTTTTCGCTCAGGAGATCGAACACCGCCAGGGTGGAGGCACCGACGACCTGATCGGACAGATGGTCCATGCCCAGGAAGACGGCGACCGCTTTACCAAAGAGGAAATTCTGACGATGTGTAATCTCTTGCTGGTCGCCGGCAATGTCACCACCTCCGACCTGATCGGCAATGGCGTACGCATACTTCTGCAACACCCTCAGCAACTGGCCGTGGTTCAGGAAAACCCCGAACTGCTGCCCAACGCCGTCGAGGAGATGCTCCGCTTCGACCCTCCCGTCACCGTGACCGGTCGAATCACGCCCGAGGTGATGGACATCAAGGGTGTTGAGGTCGGTGCCCGTGAGTCGATGACCGTGATGCTGTCGGCGGCCAACCGAGACCCCGCCGTCCATCGCGAGCCCGAGAAATTCCTGGTCGACCGCGACGATCCCCAGCATCTCTCGTTCGGCGGCGGCGCGCATTTCTGTGTCGGCTCCCACCTTGCCCGAATTGAGGCACAGGAGGCCATTGGTGCCCTGCTCGCGAGATTCCCGCGACTCGAACTGGTCTCGGGGAGCGAAGAATGGAAACAAGTTCCCGGATTTCGAGGCATGGCGAAGGTGCTTCTGCGCAGTCCCGACGATACCTGAGGGGGCTTCTCGACCTCTTGGCCCCGCGGCCGTCACCACCCAACCGAAGTCCGGCGAACCTCGCGTAAACGATCAGAAGTTTCGTGGCAGACCGAGACCGCGAGTCGCGATGATATTTTTCTGGATCTCGCTGGCACCGCCACCGATGGTATCCACGACCGTATAGCGGTAGCTCCGCTCGAACCGGCCGTCGATCGGAGCCTCGTCTGAGTCGGGGCGCAGAACCGCGTCCGGGCCCATCATGTCCAAGGCCGCATTTGCGGCTCGCTGACCGCTCTCGTTCATGAAGAGCTTGTAGTAGGATGCCTCCACCGTCGGAATAGCATCCCGCAAAGCCTTGGACACCACCAACCGCTGGAGATTCCTCGAGACCTGTAGTTCCGTCGCGATTTGCGCGACCCGCCGGCGAACTTCGTTATCTTCCTGAAGGGGTTTGCCATCCCGCGTCGACGTTCGCGCCCAATCAACGATCGCCTCGACCTTCTTCTCCAGAACCCCAATCGGCATCATGGTGAAGCGTTCGAGATCAAGTGCCTCACAGACGTAAATGAAGCCCTGTCCCACCTCGCCGACAACATGGTCGTCGGGCACGAAGACGTCATCAAAAAAAACTGCGTTCGTACGCTCGTCGCCGATCGTATCAATGGGGTCGATCTTGAGGTTGGGATGATCCATCGGGATCAGAAACAACGTGATGCCGCGATGCTTGTTGTCGGGATCCGTGCGCGCCCCTACCCAATACCAGTCTGCAAAATGTGCCGATGTCGTCCAGGTCTTCTGGCCGTTGAGCATCCAGCCATCGCCGACCTTGTCCGCTTTCAGCTGCATGCTTGCGGCGTCGGAGCCGGCGCCGGGCTCGCTGTAGCCGATGGCGAACTCAACCTCGCCGCGCATGATCTTGGGGAGGAATTTATTCTTCAAAAACTCGGAGCCATGGCGAATCAGGGTCTTGCCGACCTTGCCGACCGATTTCCCGGGCTGCGGTGCACCAAACCGAGCAAGCATCTCGCAGAGAATGAAATCATAGATTCCCGACCGCGCCTGCCCGCCATATTCCTTGGGCCAGGACATGCCGAGCCAACCGTTTTCCCCCAACTGCTGGATAAAGCGGCGTTTCGCAGGCGTGTCGACGGTTTGTGATAACTGCTCGCCTTGGGGATCGAAAATCTCCGGGGAAGCCACACTTTCCAAAAACGTGCGGACTTCATCCTTAAACTTCAGCTCTTCGGGACCGAGATCAAAATCCATGGGCAAAATCCTATCAGCACCCTGAGCGGAGTGCACGAAAGAATCTCGGCGCAAAATCCCCGGCGCACGGCCAGGGCCGCGAGCCTGCCAGAGCCCGCGGCGCCGACATTCCTCCGATGACTATTTCTCCTCGCCGAGGTGCATCAAGGGTAGCGGTGTCGGACTGTCGGAATTCAGGAAATAAACCTTCGCAGCAGGATCCTTGGAAATCGCCTCAAGCGCCTGCAATGCCTGCAACTTCACATAGTTCGGATTATCACCGATCGCTTCATTGATACTGGCAATCTCATACGCCCGGGCATCGGCCAGAACTCGCCGCATGGCAGCTTCCTCTTCGGCCGCGCCTCTTTCGGCCTGGGCTGCGGCGATCTTCTGTTGCTGCTCGGTTCGGAACCTTTCGAGCTCCGCTTTTTGTTTTTCGACTTCCTGTTCCCGTTCCTTTTTCTCCTCGATCGCCTTGGCGATGAACGGCGGCAGCGAAATATCACGGATCAGGACCGCATCTACCTGCACACCCTTGGGGGTCAGGTACTCCTGCATGCCTAAAAGGATAGCGGCCTGCAGTTTTTCCTGGGTCTCCTCGAGGAAGAAATCTTCTGCTCGGCGCACGGTCTTGCCCTGCTCCCGGATCAACGAGCGAAGCTTCGGAACAAGTTGCACTCGAAGCACATCCGTCAAGGTCCCGGTCTCCCTCAAAATCCGAGGGGTATCTTCGCGGATGATATTATACTGCACGCTCACATCGACCTGCGTCTGGAGCTGATCCTGACTGGGGACCTGAGCCTTCTCGAGGTGTGTCTTTTCGCGCACATCATAGGAGCGGAAATCGTAGAGAGGATTCACAGGAATATGCAGCCCGGCCTCATAAGGATCATCAAGGACATCGCCGAAAAGCGTTGCCACAGCCACGTGTCCCGGCGGGACGCTCTCATAGAACCGACTTCCCACCAAAACCAGAACGATCATCACGATGGGCACTGCCAAACCTGCAAAAGTACTTTTGTTCATATCTCCCCCTGTCATAATCCATGCCGCAGGACCAACCCCGCCCTTCCAAACCGCCCCAAACGGGCCTGACCGCTCAGTCCAGCTGGAACTTCTGGCGCAGTTCGAGGAGCGAGTCCCCCCAATGGTCTTCCCATTGTACTCCCAGAAGACACTTCGCGCGACGGCCCAGCGCCCAACCTTCGGTGATCGCATCCATCACGGGCGGCAGCAGTTCCGGCTGATAGAGGACCATCTGCAAAGGCCGGCTGGCAATGATCATTGCGGGATAGGGTGCCGGCGTTTGCGCTACCGTAAAACTAACCACCCGAACCTCGCCGAGCGGCGTTGTATCGAACCCTGTGAGTACGTGAAAAAGGTCGTGCAGCTGGAAGCCTCTCTCGGCAAGATGCCCAACGTCTTCGCCACGCGCTCGATGGGCCGGAATGAAGGCGGATTCGCGCAGCAGGTTGGCATCGAGCTCGTTATCGTCCAGATAATGGGCAAAGGTTCGGCCCAGAGTTCCCTCCGGCAGATTACGGAGCGCCTCGACATCCGGCGAAGGGCTCAAATACCGGTCCGCAAGCATCTGCTCGGCAGCCGGATTATTGCGAGCCAGCGCATCGAATCCGTTCAAGGCATCCGGGTCGCCGTGTTCCATATAGTCCAGAGCGAGCGGAACCGAGGCTCTTGGGTCCCAACTTTTCAGGGACCGTAAAAGGCTTTCTATCAGTTCGGGCGCGAGATCCGGCGACTCCGGTGCACTCATGAGCGCACCACCCGCCCCGGCAGGGCACCTTCCGGGTCAACTTGATCGACGCCCTCTTCGCGCAAAACTTCGCCGGCGACCACCACCGCCCGCATTCCTTCAGCCGGTGCAATCAATCGATCGGCGCCTCCGGGGAAATCATGTACGCGCTGCAGTTCGCCGCACCGAACCGTTGCCGGATCAAAGATCGCCAGATCTCCCGTCTGACCGGGTGCGATTCGACCGCGATCAGCAAGTCCGAAGAGATCGGCGGGCTCGGAGGTGAGCTTGCGGACAGCCTCCTCCATCGAGAGGACCTCTTTCTCTCGCACCCAATGGCCCAAAAGGTGCGTTGATGCACCGGCATCGCAAAGCTGGCTGGCGTGCGCGCCCGCATCCGAGAGTCCCAAAACCACGGTTTTGTCCGACAACAACTCGGCAACAACGTCCTCGTCCCGATTGGCGACCGCCATTCGGAAGGAGACCGCCAGTTCTGTCTCGAGGGCGAGATCCAACATGGCCAGCACCGGCGACTGTCCCTTTCGCGCGCCCACATCCGTCACCGAGACTCCTGCAAGACTGTCATCGGTCGGGTGTCGCGACACCCACATATGATCCATCGAGAAAATGCCGATGGTCTTTTGGGTGGCCTCCTCAAATGCGGCACGGAAATCAGGGTCCGCGTACAGCCGCATCTTGCCAGCCTTGTCGGCCGCAAATGCAGGCTTCATCGCGGGGATACTGCCGAAGGGAAACGGCGCGCCCATATCAAATTCGAGCATCAAGGGTCGACCCGTCACCTGCGGATAGACCTCGATTCCGGCGGCCTGATGCTCCGCGGTTTTTTCCAGCACCTTGCGGTGCCCATCGGGGCCGAACAAGCCGCCGAGCAGCGCGGTCCAGGTCACCGGACGCCCGATCCGCTGCTGAATTTCAGCCAACTCATCGAAAAGGAGGCCCTGTCCGATCGTCGACTGGAAGGTGCCCTTGCCAGCTTCTCGCAAACAATCCCCCAGCGCGAGAATTTCCTCGTGCGCCGCCATCCGGCTGGGGACCGGGTTGCCATCATAACCTACATGAGTCGGTGCCTTCGAGGTCGCGAATCCCAGGGCGCCCTCGGCGAGGGCAGCGGCAACCAGAACCCGCATCTCCTCGATCTCTT
>DLYX01000021.1 GCA_003447545.1 Deltaproteobacteria bacterium
CTCGGAGGTGGATCGGGAACTCAGGAGGATCCTCATCGCCCGTGAAGGACGTCCGACGGCGCTGACTCGGGCAATGCAGTATGCAGTGCTGGGTGCCGGCAAGAGAATTCGTCCGATTCTGGCCATGGCGGCGGCTGAAGCCGTCGGTGGCGGACGTTTGCGGCGCCGTGCGTTGCGCCCGGGCTGTGCTGTGGAAATGATCCATGCGTACTCGCTGGCACACGATGATTTACCTGCCATGGATGACGACGACCTTCGTCGGGGCAAGCCCTCCTTGCACAAGAAATTCGACGAGGCGACAGCCATTCTGGCTGGCGACGCCTTGCTCACGGATGCGTTCGAGGTCCTGGTGCCTCGGGGTTCGCAGGGCCCCGAAGATACGGCTCGCAGCTTGCGTGTCGTGACGGAAATCGCTCAAGGCGCCGGGAGTACCGGGATGGTGGCAGGGCAGGTCGCTGACATGGCCTCAGAGGGGATGAAGCGACCGACGCGGCGCACTGTGGATGCGATTCATGCACGCAAGACAGGCGCATTGATTCGAGCTTCCGTCCGCGCGGGAGCCATCGTTGGCGGAGCAGATTCCGGGGAGCTGCGTGCTTTGACGCGCTTTGCGGAGAGTTTCGGGTTGGCCTTTCAAATTGTGGATGATCTCCTGGACGAGACGGCCGATGTCGCCATACTCGGGAAGGCCGCCGGGGGGGATCGTGCAAGAGGCAAGGCCACGTATCCGGCGATCCTCGGTCTTGAGGGCGCCCGTGCCGCCGCCGAAAAGGAGCGCAAGACAGCGCTGCGCGCGCTTGCACGTTTCGGGCATCGTAGTGAGCCACTAGGAGCGATCCTTGACCGCGTCTTTGCGCGAGCGTCTTGATACGCGGATCGTTGCGCTCGGCCTCGCAGAGAGCCGGGAGCGCGCCAAGGGAGTGATTCTCGCTGGTCTGGTCAGCGTTGACGGCGAACGAATTACGCAAGCCGGGTTTCGCGTGCGCGAGGAACAGTCGATCGTCGTTGCGGGTCCGGAGCATCCCTTTGTGTCTCGCGGGGGTGTGAAATTGGATGGCGCGCTTCGGGCATTTGATTTCTCCGTGCGTGAACGGGTCTGTTTCGATGTGGGAGCCTCAACGGGCGGCTTTACGGACTGCCTTTTGCAGCGGGGCGCCTCCATCGTCCATGCGGTAGATGTGGGCTACGGTCAGCTGGCATGGAAGCTTCGGGAGGACTCTCGAGTCCTCGTGCGTGAGCGTACCAATGTGCGAACGCTCCCAGCGTCCTCTCTCGACCCGGTTCCCAGCCTTGCGGTCATCGATGCATCCTTTATTTCCCTGCGATTGCTGCTCGCACCGACTCTCGCTCAACTCGGCGGATCGCGAGAGATTATTGCGCTGGTGAAGCCTCAATTCGAGGTCGGTCGCGAGAAGGTCGGCAAGGGCGGGCTGGTCAGCGATCCCGAAGTTCGACGCGAGGCGGTGGAAACGGTGTCCGAGGCCGCCGGGCAATTGGGTTTGCGGGTGGCGGGTATCAGCGATTCGACGCTCCCGGGTGCAAAAAAAGGCAACGTCGAGATCTTCCTGTACCTGCAGGCCTCTGCCAGTTGAAAGAAAAGCGCCCCCCGGGTAACTAGGGACACCGTGGGATGGTTTACGACAGAGAAAAGCGCGGTCGCCGATGAACTGGAGGCTCTCTACAGCGAGTACCGTCGACTCGAGCGACAACTCGACGAGCATGCCGAAAAAGCGCCGTATCCGCAGGTCGCCACCCGACTCAAGGCGCTTTTGGTGAACGAGGGCGAGAATGCAGCCAGCGTGTCGGCTCGTTTGGCCGTGCTGGGGCGCTACGCCGAGTCGGATGGCACCGCTCGTCTTCGTGACGGTAGCAACTCATGGGAGCGCCTGATCGGGAATCTGGACGATTATCGGGCCTTGATTCGCACTCTGGGGCAACTCTTTGTCCGCTGGGATGATGAGAGCCCGGAGGACGCCCTGCTGGTTCGAGACCTGCGAGAGAGAGCGCAGTTCGGTCGGATGGAAATATCCGATATGATCTCCCGCGCCGATCCGCATGCCTTGAATTGATTGATTTCAGGGGGCTTTTTCTCTTTGCCGGGGCACTCGCGGTTCGTTAAGGTCTCCAATATGGCACGAGTTACCGTTGAAGATTGTCTTGAAAAGGTCCCTAGTCGTTTTGAGTTGGTCACTCTGGCGGCCCGAAGGGCAAAGCAGTTGCTCAAGGGTTCGCGTCCGCTGATCGATTCTTCGAACAAGGAAGTCGTCAGCGCACTTCGTGAGATCGCCGCGGGTAAGGTAACCGCGGTGCGATCCGACGAGGACTGATCAGGGTCTCGTTTCTGAAACCTCGCAACAAGCAATCCACACCGGAGAAGACCCCGGTCCTGGAAGCCGAGATTCTTTCTCCCGAACCGGGGGAGAGCAAGGAGGTACCGCTCTCGACGGATGATGTCGAGGAAGCGATCCTTGTCTCGGAGGAGGAAGCAGGCTTTCCGAATCCGACAGATGATCTCGTCGAGGTTGTGCCGCCCGAGCCCTCCACGGGTGGAGGGGGCGGGTCGGAAGGGTTGGTACCCGCCGATCCCCTCCAGCAATATCTCGCCGAAGTGCGGCGCCATCCGCTTCTGGATGCGGACGAGGAACATGCCCTGGCGGTTCTCTGGAAGGAGGACGGCGATCGAGAAGCGGCCCGACAATTGGTGACTGCCAATTTGCGGCTGGTCGTCTCCATCGCGCGTCGCTATGAGCGAGCCTTCAGAAACCTTCTCGATCTGGTGCAGGAAGGGAATATCGGTCTGATGGAGGCCCTGAAGAATTTTGACCCGCACCGTGGCGTTCGTTTTCCGTCGTATGCCGTCTGGTGGATTCGCGCGTACGTGATTCGCTACGTGATGAATAATTGGCGCCAAGTGAAACTTGGGACTACGCAGGCTCAGCGAAAGCTGTTTTTTAACCTGCAGAAGGAGAAAGACCGCCTGGAGCGGGAAGGTTTCTCTCCTGACCCGAAGCTGATTGCTGACCGTCTTGCGGTCAAGCCATCGGAAGTCATCGAGATGGACCAGCGTCTATCGGGCCGCGATCTGTCCGTCGATACGCCGGTGGGCGAGGGCGGCGAGTCCACGATGCTGGACTTCCTCGGCACTGGCTCCGAGGACGCCGAATCCAGTTATGCTGACGCGCAAGCCCGCCATCTCATTGCCACGAAGATCCGCGAGTTTGGCGATGAGCTGACCGGCAAGGACCACGAAATTTTTCACGAACGCATGATCGCCGAGGATCCGATGACCCTTCGTGAGTTGGGCGAACGTTACGAGATCAGCCGTGAGCGAGTCCGGCAGCTTGAAGATCGGATTCGAAAGCGTCTCCGACTTTTTCTGGTCGAGGCGATCCCTGATATCGCTGATGTTGAAGTGCGGCAGTCCATCACCGAGAGCTCCTGACCTTCGCCCATCATCGCGACGAAGCGAGGCGGGCTTCAGGGCTCAATATCCCATGGCCGAGAGAAAGTCCTGCAGTTTACCAAAGCGCATATAGGGATTTGTGCGGACTTCCTGTCCAATGGTCGACGTCGTCTGGGGAGAATAGTTGTGGCCCGGAAAGAGCACGGTAGGCTCCGGAAGCTTCTTGAGTGTGTCCTGGAGCGAGCGGTATAGATCCTCCGGGTTGCTGCCGGGGAGATCGACCCGTCCGCAGGCGCCAATGAACAGGGTGTCTCCGGAGACTAAATGGCCGTCGACCAGAAAGCACTGGGATCCCGGGGTATGGCCCGGCGTATGCAGGAACTTGATTTCGATATCGCCGGCCATGCAGGTGTCGCCGCCTTCGGTGGCGACCATATCGGAGTCCGAGAGTTCGGCTACCTTGTGGGCATACGGGACCTCGCTCTTGTGCAGGTGGATCTTGACCGACTTTTTGGCGATCAGCTCGGCGGCACCGTCGATTTCCATCCCCATCATCGAACCTCCCATATGATCGGGATGAAAATGGGTGACCAGACCTGCGGTGATTTTCATGTCGTCGGCCTCGGCAATATTGCAGATGGCGTCGATATCCCACGCGGCATCAATCACGACGCACTCATGTTTCTCGCGGTCCCCCACAAGATAAGCAAAGTTTTGCATCGGGCCGATTTCAATTTGTTTCAGGTACAAGCGATCTTCAGGCATTGCCCTCTCCGTTATCCGATTTTCCGAGCCGCAGACCTTTTTCCCAAAGGATTTCGGGCGTCCCGGTGTGATGTGATATCCACCGCGCCAGAACGAAGAGGAGGTCCGAGAGTCGGTTGAGATACTTCAGAACCTCCGGGCTTGCGGTTTCTTCGCGGTGCAGTCGGAGGACGTCTCGCTCAGCCCGACGACAAACGGTTCGTGCAAGATGGAGACTGGCAGCGACGCGTCCACCAGCGGGCAGAATGAATGATTTCAGATCTTCAAGGTCCTCCTGACAACGATCGATGGTCTGTTCGAGTGCGAGAACTTCTGCCTCGCCGATCGTGATCATGCCCGGATACGTTTCCCCGGCCGGTGTGGCGAGTTCGCTTCCCAGGTCGAAGAGTTCGTTCTGCAGGCCCTCGAGGATGTCTCCGAGCTGGCGAGCCGCTTCGACGCCTTTCCCGACCGAGATTTCGTCGTTGGCGGCGCGGGCGACACCGAGGACGGAATTAAGTTCGTCGACCGTACCATAGGCTTCGACTCGGAGAGAATCCTTGTGTGTGCTGGCGCCCCCGACCAGTCGAGTCTCACCGGCGTCGCCGGTTCGGGTGTATACGCGATTGATCCGAATTGCCATTTTCTACCTTCCGAGGTCTTTCAGGACCTTCCGCACTGGTCTTTCACAATGCCTACCAGTTTGGCGGGTTCTACTGGTTTCTTGAACAAGACGCCCTCGAGACCTTCGAGTTTGGAGCGCTTGATGATGTGATCTCGATCATAGACGAAAGCCGTCATCAGCACGACAGGGGTCTCGGAGTGATTTTCCTGGACGTGAAGGAAAAGCTCATAGCCGTCGAGGCCGGGCATGACCACGTCGCTGAGGACGCAATCGAACTTCTTCTCCTCAAGGTGCTGACGCGCTTCGAGCCCATCGGCCGCCGTAATAACGTCGCAGCCTTCCAATTGCAGAATGGCGCGAACGGATTGGCAAACCGAAAGGTCGTCGTCCGCAACCAGCACACGCAGGCCGCTGAGCGAACCTTCCGTGGCGGAATGTTTGGCACCAAGGGGTAAACGGGCAGGCCCGTCTTGAGCGACGGCGGGTCCGAGGTCCGTCATCCTGGCACCGTGCAGATATTCCACGGTCCCGTATTCCTCCGAGCCCGCCATTTCCGAGAGCCGGTTCACGATATTCTGAATCTTCGCCAGCGACGTCTCGATCGAGTCGATTCGTTCCTGCTCGATACAGGTGTCGTCTTCACCGGCGAGGCGGCGCACATCTTTCTCCAGCATCACCAGATTGTTCAGGATCGCGGCGAGGGGATTGTTCATTTCGTGCGCGACCGTCACGGCGATCTCTCGAAGGGTATCGAGTTGGTCCTGTTTGTGGATCTCGCGGAGATCTTTGGCGAAGCCGATCGAACCCAATTCCCGACCGGCCGAGTCGAAGATCAAGGTTCCGGAAATAGCGACCTCGATTTCCTCGCCGGACCGGGCACGCAGGCGGGTCTGGAAATTGCGGACCTTCCCGGCAGCGTCCGTCGCCGGATCGCGCATGGCCTGCATCAGCTGCCGTGCTTCGTCGATCGATGGGTAGATCAACTTGACGGAATGACCTGCGACCTCCTCGGAGGTGTAGCCCAGAGAGGTTCGCGCACCTTCATTATAGAAGATGATCTCGCCGCGGCGATCGACACCGATAATGATGTCGGGGGAATCCTCGAGCAAGCGCTCGAAGTAGATCAGTGGTAGTGTCGGCATGGCAATTGTCGCCAAATCTCATGCTAGGAATTCGAAGGCATATGGTCAAGAAGCATAATCCGTTTGGCGTTCGGGGACTTTTGGTCCTTTCCCTTCTACTAGCCTCGAGCTGTTACTTGTTTCGTTATGAGGCCGTGATGGAAACGCACCTGACCCTGATGGAGCAATATAGCACTAAATTGCAATATATGGCGGATAACGGCTTGGAAGTTTCCGGCCCTGATTGGGTCGAATTCGAATACCCGGGCGAAAGAGCGGAAGAGTTTGTCCGGATCGTGAGCCCAAGCTTCGCTGACCAGGAATCGCTCTCTGCCTTCGCCCGCTCTCTCGAACTCTACCAGCTCCTCGTCGCGAGTCCGGAGATTCTACGAGGCGCGAACGCGCCCCAAAAGGTCGCTGATTTACGGGTGGCGCTTCTGGAAGCAATTCGTGTGAATCGGGAATTGCTGGCTCGCGAGAACTAGATCCCGGCCCCGAAGCCCTTGTCAGCGAGGGGGCAGGAGGGTCACTTTCTTGTCATCGAGGCTCGAGGCGAGGAGCTGGGAGATGGTTTGCCCGCTTTCCGGATGGCTCTGCTGGGGGGCGATCTCGGCCAGCGGCAAGAGTACGAATCTCCGCTGGGTCAAACGCGGGTGCGGCAGTTTGAGCTTGCGTCCATTGAGGACGACGTTGTCATAAAAAAGCAGGTCCAGGTCGATAATGCGGGAGCCGAACTTTTTCCCTTTCACGCGTCGGCGGCCCATTGCCGTCTCGATGGCCAGCATTTCCTTGAGGAGATCCTGCGGGCTCAGCTCCGTATCGACCTCGAAAGCAGCGTTATAGAACCAGGTCTTGGCATCGCCATGTGGTTCGCTTTCGTAGAGAGAGGAGTTGCGGATCAGGCGTGTGCCCTCCAATTCCCCTGTCTTTTCAGTTCCTTCGGCGATATTTGCTCGTCGGTCTCCGAGGTTGGATCCGACTCCAATAAGGGCTCGATGAGGCATACGGGTTCCTTGTCCACGCCACGATTGGTCATCGATTGCTCTGCGGTCGCAGCGGCCCTTTGCCGGCGATCGAGCAATCGACCCGAAGGCCAATTAGCGCACTGGCCGACCAAAGCCAAACCCGGGAGTCTCAGAGCTGCAGTCCGAGTACGTCCTGCATTCGGTAGGCGCCCGGGGCCTGGTCCGCCAGCCAATGGGCCGCGCGGAGCGCCCCCGAGGCAAAGGCATCACGGCTGCCGGCCTTATGGGTCAGCTCCAGGCGTTCGCCGGTGCCGAAAAAAAACACCGTATGGTCTCCCACGACGTCACCGCCGCGGAGCGCCATGACGCCGATCTCGTCAGATTTTCGCTCGCCGACCATCCCCTGACGGCCGAAAACGCCCCATTCTTTCAAGTCTGCATCGCGTCCCCGGGTGGCCGCTTCCGCCAGGGTGAGAGCGGTTCCGGAAGGTGCGTCTTTTTTGAGGCGGTGATGGGTTTCCATCACTTCCATATCAAAGGACGGCCCCAGTTTGCGCGCAACCATCTCCACCACCTCCGTCAGAAGGGTGACGCCAACGCTCATATTGGTTGCCTGCAGGAGGGGTATCTTTTCTGCGATACGATCCAGTTCCTCCTGCTGTTCGGGATCGAACCCGGTCGTGCCCAGGACTACCGGGCACCCGGCTTCCGCGGCAACTCGCAGATGTTCGAGTGAAGGTTCGGGCCAGCTGAATTCGATGAGCACTCGAGGAGCAATCAGGGTGGATGCCAGATTCGCCTCGACGCACACGCCATTCGCAGTTGTTCCGGCCAGAGTTCCGGAGTCCTTGCCGAGTTGTTCATGGCCAGGGGCTTCCAGTGCCCCGGCGACAACCAGTTCCGGCATTGCCTCGGCGAGGCCTATGAGAGTCTTTCCCATGCGCCCGGTTGCGCCCGATACGACGATCGGCGTGGCTGCGCTCAAGGTGTCGCTCCGGCGCTGGCCACACCGGCTCTTTCCATCGCGGACAGCAGGATCGCTCGGGGCTCGGCGGACATGGTCAGCAGCGGCAGTCGCAGCTCATCCTCGCATAGCCCCAACATCGCGACCGCAGCCTTTACCGGAATCGGATTGGTTTCGAGGAACAGGGCTCGCATCAGAGGGAGCAGCCGATAATGAAGCGCGCTTGCCTCTGCTGTGCGGCCCTCAAGGGCGAGTTCGGTGAGTTCTGCGATCTCGCGCGGTGCAACGTTTGCCGTGGTCGAGATCAGGCCAACAGCGCCCAGAGAAATCATCGGCAAGGTCAGCGGATCATCGCCTGAGAGCACGGCTAGTTTGTCACCGCAGGCGGCCACGACGTCCATGACCCGGTCCAACGATCCTGTAGCTTCCTTGACCGCTACGATATTATCGATGTCGGACAAACGCAGCAGCGTGCTGGTTTCAATCGTGGACCCGGTTCGGCCCGGGATATTATAGGTAATCAGAGGAATCTGGACGGCCTCGGCGACGGCGCGGTAATGCTCGTAGATCCCGTCCTGCGTCGGCTTGTTGTAATAGGGTGAAATGAGCAGGGCACCGTCGGCGCCGGCCGACTCGGCAGCCCGCGTCAAATCGATCGCTTCCGCGGTTGCGTTAGAGCCGGTTCCGGCGATGACAGAAACACGCCCGTCGGCCTTGGCGACGACGGCCTCGATGACCTGAGCATGCTCGTCATGGGTCAGCGTGGCGGACTCCCCCGTGGACCCACAGGGTACGATAGCCTTCTGTCCGGCGACAATCTGACGCTCGACCAGCACATCCAGTGCGGTGAAATCGACTTTGCCGTCCCGAAAGGGCGTGACAACCGCGACCATGGATCCAGTAAATGGACATTTCGTTTGACTCATAAGATTATCTTTCCGGAGTAAACCTCGGTCGCGCCACCCGTCATCAGGACGTGATTGTCCTCGGCGCGCCAATGGATGTCGAGTGAGCCGCCAAGCAGTTCGATGCGAACTTCCCGGCGAGATTTTTCGGTCAACACGGCTGCGACGGCAGCGGCGCAAGCGCCGGTACCACAAGCATGGGTTTCACCCGAGCCTCGTTCCCAAACTCTGAAACGAAGATTGCCAGTCGGTTCGTCACCGACGACTTCGACAAACTCGACGTTGATCCGGTTGGGAAACATCGGATGTGACTCCAGCACAGGCCCGAGTTCGTGAACCGGTGCGCTTGCGGTTGAGGGTACAAAAAGAATGCAATGGGGATTCCCCATCGACACGCAGGTGACCGCGTATTCGTGACCCTGGACCTCGAGCGGAGCTGCGACAAGCGGGCCGGCGGCGTCCATGGGGAGGTCTGCCGGGCGAAGCGAAGGCTCGCCCATATCGACAGTGACCATGTCGATTTCGTCAGCTCGAGGACCTGAGAGAGTCAGGTTTTTGATGCCTGCGTCGGTCTCGACCGTCAGTTGGCGGCTGTTCACCAAGCCGTGGTCGTAGCCGAACTTGCCGACGCAGCGGATCCCGTTTCCGCACATCTCGCCGCGGCTGCCATCCGCGTTGAACATCCGCATCCGGGCATGGTTCGTCGGATCCTCGGGTGGGTCGATCAGGATCAACCCGTCGCTTCCGATCCCGCGATGTCGATCGCTGACCAGCCGGCTCACGCCGGCCGGGTCGTCGACGTTCGTCAGCCGACCGTCGACGAAGACGTAGTCGTTTCCCAGGCCGTGCATCTTGACGAATCGCATGCCGTCATTCTCGCAAGGAGAACGCGACTTCGGGCGTTCCGAATGCGGGATCCTCGAAAATCGAGGGTTCCGCCGACGTGACCAGGTACCACCGCCCCACCACCAGCACGATCGCCACCACCGAGGCGATCTCGATCGTCCGGACCACGCGGTCGATCGGCAGTCGATCGATCGGTCGGTGGATCAGCCCCAGCAGATGACGCTGTCGCGAGGCGATCGAACCATGTCGCCAGGTGAATCGCTTCAGGTCGACACCGTTCACGCCGGCCACCGCGGTCAACGCGGATCGCATCGCATCGACGCCCTCGACCGAGACCGTCCCGAGCGGACGATCCTCGGCGTCGACCGACATCCGAACCGCCGCGAACGCATCGGCCTGTCGCTCGAAACGACGGGAGATCCAACCGAAGCCGACCAGCGTTCCCGCGAGGACCACCGCGGTCGCGGCGATGTCCATCCACCAGAGATCGGAGACGATCGCCGCTTCGGCGCCGCCCGCCTCGATGCGTGCGGAGCGGACCTCGAGGAGGATCGGGTCGATCGCCTCCGCCAGCACCATGCTCATCGCGACGAGCCCGACGCCCATCCAGGGCATGTGCCGTCGCCGCGCGTGGGCGAGTTCATGGGCCATCACCGCCATGACCTGCTCCCGACGAAGCGTCTCGAGCAGGCCGTCGGTGAGCAGGACCCAGCGGAGTCGGCCGACGAACCCGGTCACCGCGGCGTTGACCAACCGTCCCCCGGTGGGCCAGAGCAGGATGTTCCGGACCCGGACCCCGGCACGATCGCACATGGATTCGAGCGTCGTCCGGACCTCGCCCTCGGGCAGCGGGCGGGCGCCGAGCAGCCGGACCACGAGGGCCGGCGCCAGGATCGCGATGGGAATCACCAGGGACGCCGGCATCGCGGTGGCGAGCCAGCCCGGCGGTTGATACGACGACCGGGCGATCAACGCCTCGAAGACGTCCCCGGTCACCGCGAGCAGCCCGAGCGGAACCAGCAGGATCAGAACCTGGGTCCGAAACTGCATCGCCACCCAGGCGCTCCGCGACGGTGCCGCCTGCACGGGAAGTCCTTCGTCCAACCGGCGGATCAGGGTCGCGTCACGGGCCCGGACCTCGAAGGGATGAAAGATCCACCACGCGGCGACGATCGCGAACAACGCGGGCGCCATCGTCAGGGCCTCGTCGATGACGAGGAAGTCGCCCACGTACCCTCGAACCGCCTCTCGAAAACCGGTGCCGAGGACGCCCGCCGCGACGATTCCCACCGCCGCCCACTGGACGAACCGAAGACTTCGCGCCGCCCGCTCGAACTCCCGGAGGGGTCGATCCCCGGCGAGTCGACGTTGAAGCACTCGCGCGTTCAATGCCGCCACGATCAGCAGAATCCCGATTCCACCCAGCACCAGACCGATGCTCGCGAGGGGCTCGAGCCGGGCTGGAAACCCGCCCTCCGGTGCGGGAAGCAGCACCACGGCGGCGAGGATGATGAGCAGGACCTGCACGCGATTGGTTCCGGGTCGGGACCGACGACCGGGGACGAACTCAGTCCGGCCGCTGGAAGGTTCCAAGATCCACCACCACCCCGCCGTGGCGGTAGAAGTCGGCGTTGATGGTGCGGCTGTCGATGAACGTGAACACGAGACAGTTGGCCCGCGTCGCCTCGGCGTAGGCGAAGTCGCCCATGTGCGGGCCGGCGTAGTCCCGGTTGTCGTATTCCTGGGCGTGATTGTGGAAGTGGAAGACGCCCGTGTAGGCCGCGTCGAACATCTCCTGCGTCGCCTCGAAGCGATTGTCTCCGCGTCGAAGCCGCGGCTTGAATTCCAGCACCTCGATCCGGCCCTGCTCGTCCACCGAGATGACCCCGCCGAACTCGGTGCTTTCGTCGAGCAGGTCACGTTCCGCGTAGCGGAAGACGTGACCACGAACCGCATCGATCTCCAGCGATTCGATCGCGATCCTCATCGCCAGCAGGTCGCCCCAGTCGAGCTTTCGCCGAACCTCGCGAAGTCGTTCGGAGTGGGTGTCGTTCCACCCGGTGAAGTTCGCCGAGTAGAGACGCCTGCCATCGACGTCGACGTCCTTCCGGAGCTCGTCGTAGAGCGTGGCCTCGTCCTGATCGAGGAGCGTGGGATCGAGACGCATCGCCGCGACCAGCACGCCGAGGTCGCGAAGTTCCAGGGTCGACCGACGCGACTCGGGCACCCGCTCACACGCCGCGGCCGCCGCGTCGAGGAAGCCGGCGTTCTCCGGTCGGCAGAGGGTTCGGGCCCAGATGATCTCCTCGCGATTGGCGGGGATGATCCCGAGTCGATCCGAGATCTCCCGGAGATCCCGGAACATGCCGTCGCGCGGCGAGACGTCGCTGCTCGTGAGCAGTTCCACCACGCGGTCGCGTCGTCCCTCCGCCACGAGCAGCTCCCAGCACCGCGCTCGAAGGTTGGCGGCGACCACCGGATCGGAATCCAGCATCACCTGCACCAGGACGTCGGCGAGTCGGTCCTCCCCGTACATCTCGATCAACGCCAGTCGCTCCGGCCGGTCCTTCGGATCCTCCACCCAGTTCGGCATCGGTCGCGCCCACGCCCGGATGAGCGTCGGCGTCATGTCGATCCAGGGCTCGGCCGCGATGATCTCGCACAACCGTTCCCGCCATTGGATCGCGTCGATCTTCGGCATCTGGATCTCCAGAAGCCGCTGGAGCCCTTCGGGATCGATGGTCTTCATCCGGTCGTAGGCCATCTCCCGGACGTCGACGGTGTAGCCGTCGGCGATGATCATTCGCTTGAGGGCTCGACTCGTGGCATCGGGCGTCGTGGTGGCCTCCAGCACCCGCAACGCGGCGGCGTGGCGGCCGGAGGTCTCCTCCGGGTCGGCGAGGACCGCGACCGGGTCCTCGATCGATCGCGGAGCGCATCCGGGCCAGGCCACGAGCAGGCCGAGCACCACGATGGCCAGCGTCGAACGGATGGCGGAATTTCGATTCGATCCCCGTCGGGGTCCGTTCGGATCAAAGTGACGAAGCATTCTCGGGATCACGTCGCTCAGGCCTCCATGCCCTGCAGGAACGAATCGCGTCATCCGCCACCACCAGAAGGTCGGTGATTCGACGGAGGCCGCCTCATGACTCTATCATCGTGCTCGTCGACCGCGGTTCAGGACCTGCCGCCACCGACCTGATTCCGGGTCTCTCGAGGACGTTTTCACCAATGACCGATTCGCCATCCGAATCCCTTCAGTCCCGAGTCGAGGCGGTGCTCGACCTCATCCGGCCGGCGGTGCAGGAAGATGGCGGCGACTTCGAACTCCTCGAAATCTCCGAGGAGGGGGTCGTCACGATCCGCTTTCTCGGGGCCTGCATCGGTTGTCCCTCGAGTGAAATGACGCTCCGCGACGGCATCGCGCGGAATCTGCGCAGCAGAGTTCCCGAGGTGACGGACGTTGTCGCCTCCGAATGAGGTCGTGGGCGACGCTTAAATCTACCGATACCGCCTTCTGTAATCGCCGTCGTTCGGCTAGGCTGTAGTCCGCCGAATGATCTCGGCGACCACCCTCCACCGGCCGAGACACCGAGGTCCCGGTCGAGCACTTTCGAGAGTGGTACGCAGGCAGGAGGACCTGAACATGCTCGTCATCACCCGCCGCGAGGGCGAGGAAGTCATCATCGGAGATCCCGCGTCACCACTTGGTGTCGTCCGGGTCGCCGTGATCAAGGGCGACCGTGTCCGACTCGCATTCGAGTTCCCGCGTGAAGTCGCGGTGCACCGTCGTGA
>DLYX01000551.1 GCA_003447545.1 Deltaproteobacteria bacterium
TGCACCTGACGACTTCGCGATTCGCATTTCTGGGTTTGCTGTTCTGGTCGTCCCTGAGCCTGGGGGCGGGACCGGCAGCAGCTGCGTTTCTCGACTACGTTTATGTGGACTCCAATGAAGGTCAGGCCAGTGGGGGACATGTAGGGCTGGCTTTCGGAGGCCAGATCTTCCATTTTCAGTATCGGGAGGGGGGCTTTTTGCTCCCTGTCCGGCACGCAACCGGAGCCTTTGAGCGCGCCTACCGGGTCCGCGAGAATCGGAACCTCCGCCAGCATCGAATCGAGGTCGATCAGGAAACCTACGATCTGCTTCGCGACGGCTTCAATGCCCGGTATTTCGAAAGCGAGGTCTTGCTGGCTGAATTGGAGGATCTGCGAGCAGAGGAAGCCGTTCTGGAAGGGATGGGAGCAGGTTCCCGCGGCGTACCGATTCCCGGCGCGGGGTATTTTTACCCTGACGGTGATGCGCGCCCGGAGCAGGCTGGACTGGCGGGAGAAATCTTCTCGCCGGACGAATTGGCTGACCAACTTTCGCGTGCCACCGAGGGGGGAGGGACTGATCTTCGGGCAGGCTCCTTCTTTCAGGTTGAAGGAGCCCTGGGCACCTTGAGCCCCGGGCAGAAGAAAGCCCTGCGATCTCTTGAGGGGAGGCTGGGCGAACAGCTCGATTCTCTCGCGGGGTCGTCGCGTGCCGACGTTGGTGAAGTCCGCTTCGTTCTGTTGGCACGGCGGGCGGTCGTGGCGAAGTCGCTCGCCTCGGGCCAGTTGCATATTCTGGATGCATACCCTCATGACGCGGAAACGATCGAGGTTGCTGAAGTCGAGAAGCGCGGCGGCCGTCTCGAAGACCTTCTGTCGGTCACGGAAAATGAACTGAAGTTGGGCCTGGCGACCTTGCAGACCGGGCAGGCGCCCTCGGAGTTGGATCTCTCCCGTCTGGAGGATGCCTCGAACCGTCGTCGCGAGATTCGGCGCGCCATGGATAGCGGACGCCCGCTCCGTATCGTTGGGCCGCGAATGCTTCCCGGAAAACCGGCCTGGCGGACGGACCTGCGGGTCCGGGCACTTGCAGGCGAGTCGCGTGACAGAGCGATTGCGGCAAACCGAGAAAGCCAGAGCGCAATCCTGCGGAAATTGGGAGAACAGAGTTCTTATAATCTGATCACCCGGAATTGTGTCTCCGAGGTTTTCGATTCGATTGACGAAATTTTTGGCGAAACCGAGGGGGCCGATCCTGTCGCTGTTTCGATGGCCCGGTTGGGGGGGCATGTGGCCGGGGGGCAGGGTTTTGTCTTTGTACCCTTTGTGTCGTCCGACGCGGTGGCCGGAAACCTGCGAGTCGCTGAAACCATTGAACTTCCGTCTTATCGCAGCAAGCAATTGGCTCGAGTTTACGCCCGGGAGGGTGATGGCGCCCTGGTCTATTTGCGGGAATCAAACACCTTGACGTCCACGATCTACCGCTACAACTCGGAAGATTCCATTTTCATCTTTTTTACCGACGATATCGTCTGGGCTCGCCCTGTTTATGGGATCGTGAATTTGACTGCGGCGCTGGCCGCGACGGTTCTGGGTGTGCCCGCGGCCCCGTTTGACAGGGGGCAATTGCTCGCTGCGGGCGCTCGCGGGGCCTTCTGGAGTCTCCCGGAATTGGTGTTTTTGAGTTTTCGCAAGGGTTCTTTTTTTACCGTCCCGGGGACTCCCGAGGTTGGACCGCAGGAAGATTCCTGAGTAAGATTCATGAGTGAGTAAGCAATCCAAACTTTATCTCGGAATCGTTCTGGTGCTTCTGCTGATTGCCGGAGGATTCGTCTATACGACTGCCGATCCAATTCCAGTGGAACTCCAGACTGTCGAGTCCGGAGTGGTTGAGTCAACAGTCGCCAATACCCGGGCGGGGACCGTCGAGGCCTGCCGTCGAGCGCGTATGGCGCCAATCATCGGCGGACAGGTGGCCCGGCTGCCTGTCGATGAAGGGGCTCGAGTCGCCGAGGGCGACGTGATTCTGGAACTTTGGAATCAGGACCTGAGAGCGCAGGTACGTTTATCCGAAGGGCAGGCCCGAGCGTCGAATGCGCGTGTGGAAGAGGCTTGTGTGATGGCGCGAGTGGCAGCCAAGGAAGCCGACCGTCTCGCCAGTCTCGAGGGGCAGGGGATTGTTTCCGAAGAACAGACGGAGCGCGGCGTAGGGCAGGCGGAAGCACAGCAGGCAGGTTGTCGTGCGGCAGAGACGCAGGCCGAAGTCGCCCAAGCTCAGGTGGAGGCGGCGAAGGCGGCTTTGGAGCGAACCATCATGCGAGCACCGTTTGCCGGCGTAGTCGCCGAGATCAATGGCGAATTGGGTGAAGTAGTCACACCGTCCCCCGTAGGGGTCGCGACGCTGCCGACGGTGGACTTGATCGATGCTGGCTGCCTCTACGTGCATGCGCCGATCGATGAGGTAGATGCCGGGCAGGTACGCGAGGGGATGCCGGTGCGGCTTACGTTGGACGCTTTTCCCGACGCACCGCTCGAAGGCCGGGTCCGACGGGTCGCGCCCTATGTTCTTGATCTGGAGAAACAGGCTCGGACGGTGGCTGTCGAAGTCGATTTCGTCGACCCCGAGGCGATCGATGCTCTCTTGCCGGGCTATAGTGCGGATGTCGAGATCGTGATCGCCCGTGAGGCGAACAGACTTCGTATCCCGACCGAAGCGATCCTCGAGGGGAAACGGGTCCTCAAGTACACCCCGGAGGGTCTGGTGGAAGAACTCGAGATCCAGACCGGGATTTCGAATTGGAGGTTCAGCGAGGTCCGCGAGGGCCTCAGCTCCGGCGATCAGGTGATCTTGTCGATCGACCGCGAGGGTGTCGAGGGCGGAGCATCGGTCACGCCGGAAACTGAAGAAGCCTCGTGATCGAAGTTCGCGACATCAAGCGTTTCTACCAGGTGGGCGACCAGGAGGTGCGCGCGCTGGATGGGGTCAGCTTCAGGATCGAAAAGGGAGAATATGTATCCCTGATGGGGCCCTCCGGATCGGGTAAATCGACTCTATTGCACTGCCTTGGGTTGTTGGACCGTCCCACGGAAGGTCATTACCTGATCGACGAGCGTGACACGGTCACTCTCGATGAAGAAGAGCAGGCGCGGACCCGTCGGGAACGAATCGGTTTTGTGTTCCAGTTCTTTCACCTCGTCTCTTATCTTACGGCTTTCGAGAACGTGGAATTACCTCTGACTCTGAGCGGTGTGCCTGCAGCGATGCGTCGCGAAAGAGTCGAGGCGGCGTTGTCGCGGATCGGCCTCGAGGAACGGATGGATCATATTCCCGATCAACTGTCGGGAGGCCAGCGGCAAAGAGTCGCCATTGCCCGAGCGATCGTGACGGATCCGACCGTTCTTTTGGCCGATGAGCCAACCGGGAATCTGGATCGGCGCTCGGGTGACGAAGTCATCGGGCTCCTCGAGGAGTTGAACGCGAGCGGAATCACCCTGGTTGTGGTGACGCACGACGCCGACCTTGGTGGGCGCGCGCGCCGACGGCTGCGTCTCGCAGACGGGCTGGTGGTCTCGGACGAGAAAGAGGGTTTGTGAGAACGGCAGACTCCATCGGCTGGGTTGTGAGGGTGTTGCTCCGGCACCGCCTGCGAACCCTGCTTCTGTTGTTGGCGATTTCGGTGGGGGTAGGCGCCGTGATTGTCCTGACCTCATTGGGCGACTCTGCCCGGCGTTACGTTACGGACGAGTTTCGCTCTCTTGGAACCGAGCTGCTGATCATTACGCCGGGTAAAAGTGAAACATCCGGCAGCGGTCGGCCCTCGTTTCTTGGTGCGACCGCTCGCGATCTGACGTTGGAGGACGCGAATGCTCTGCGCCGTAGTTCGGCAATTGCAGCGGTTGTTCCGATGGTCGTCGGCGAGGCGAGCATGTCGCACGCTGGACGGATTCGTCAGGCACCAGCTGTGGGCGCGACATCTGGTCTTCTGGAGCTGCGGCATTGGAAGCTGAAACAAGGCAAGTTTTTGCCCAAGGGCGATCCCGAGCGCGCGCCCGCGGTGATTGTGATCGGCGAGAAGATCCGCAAGGACCTCTTCGGTACCGAGACTGCGGTGGGGAATTTTCTGCGCGTCGGTGACCGTCGATTCCGCGTGATCGGTATCCTTGCCACAGAGGGGCGCTCGCTTGGCATGGATGTCGACGAACTTGTGATTCTTCCGGTCGCTCGCGCGATGGAGCTCTTCGATATTTCCGGGCTCTACCGGATCATGGTCGAAGCACGCTCGCGCGATTCTCTTGATCGAGCGGCCGCGGAGTCGACCGCGATTCTGCGGGACCGTCATCAAGGCGAAGAAGACGTGACGGTAATTCGGCAAGATGCAGTCGTGGCGACTTTTGATCGCGTGTTGAGCGCTCTGACGTATACCGTAGGCGGGATTGCCTCCATCAGCCTTGTCGTTGCGGGGGTTCTCCTGATGAATGTCATGTTGGTTTCTGTGTCGCAGAGAACCGCCGAAATTGGCTTGCTCAAGGCAATCGGCTCTTCGCGACGATTAATTCTGACGCTCTTTTTGCTCGAGTCCGGGGGGCTGGCTTTCCTGGGCGCGGTGCTCGGCGTTTTTCTCGGGTTGGCGATGAACGAAGTTCTTGGCACCTACGTTCCGGATGTCACATTATCGCCTCCCTTATGGTCCATGATTGCGGCCCCCACCTTTGCCTTCCTTTCGGGAATCATTTTTGGATTAATGCCGGCGCGACGGGCCGCAGATCTCGATCCAGTAGACGCATTGGCAGGGAGGTAGGCTCATGGCGACGCGTGATTTTCTTCGACTGGTCCTGCGCTCTCTGCTCTCGCACCGCTTGCGA
>DLYX01000105.1 GCA_003447545.1 Deltaproteobacteria bacterium
CACCGGTGACAAAAAGCGCGCGGACCTGACGCTCGCCTGGCGTGAGGATCTCGTCGGCGAGCAAGCCTCCCGGCATAGCATCATTGACCGACTCGAAACCGCCGATACGCGAGTGGTTTTTCTTGACGAACATTCCGGTTTTCACGCCGAACTTCGCAAAATCGAAAACGCCTTCGCCGACCAGGGAGCCGCCCTTGCGGTCGAGGTTTCCCGATACGGCGTTGATCGCTTCCTGCAGCCAGGCGCAGAGAGTTCCATGCGTGCCCTGGCCAATGCCCGTGCCGCTGGCCAGACACGCGCCGTTCGCTTCGCTGTAGGTCTTCACCATGCGGCGCAGAACGTCAGCGGGAATGCGGGTGACCTCGGCGGCACGCTCGGGTGTCCAGGGCTCCACCGCCGCCTGGAGTTCCTCAAAGCCCGACATGTACTCGCGAACGCGCGGTTCGTCCACGCCGCCGATCGCGATCAGTTCGCGCAGGAAGGCGAGGTAGAAAAAGACATCGGTATTGGGGCGCACGAAAACATGTTCGCCTGCGACCTTGGCCGATTCGGTGCGACGCGGATCCACAATAAAGACCTGACCGCCGCGGTCCCGGATCTCCTTCAACCGCTTGCCAGGATTCGGTACCTGCAGAAACGTCCATTTGGAGACAGCCGGATTGGTACCGACCAGAATCAGGCACTCGGTGTTTTCCAGATCGACAAAGGGCTGGGTGAACGGAAAGCCGTAGACCTGGGTCGCCATCGCGAATTTATTCGCGCAATCCTGAGTGGCCGAGGCATACATGCTGCGCGAGCCGATGCCCTGCATGAAGCCTTGCGCAAAGATCGGGTGCAGGACGGAGAATCCGGCCGCCGTACCCACATACATGGCGATCGAGTCGGGGTCAGCCGCAGCCATGCGGCCGACCTTCTCGCCGATCTCGGACATGGCCTGCTCCCAGGAGATGCGATCCCAACGGGTGCCAGTGCGCTTCATCGGGTATTCGAGCCGATCGGGCGAGTCGTACATCTGATGCTGGTGGAGTCCCTTGATGCAGGCATAGCCGCTGGTGCCCGCATGCGCCTTGTCGGGACGGATATCGACGATTCGATCGTCGGCAACATCGACCTCGAGCCCGCAGGACGCCTCGCAAATACGACAGAATGTGAATTTTGTCTCGGCCACGTGTGTGTCTCCTTGCAGGGCGCCTAGGGTGTGAGGCGTCGTGAGAGAGTATCACGACCGAACAGTTTTAAAAAGATTTCCCTTGGTGGCTGATGCGACGACCGAATTCGGCTTGACGGCTTTGCGGGCCGCGCCGGGACTCGGATGAGAGGCCGTGCTCCACCGTGCGAGGCCTACGCGCCGCGCAGCATTTGCCGCAAAATAGTCATCACTTCCGCGGCATTGCGAGCAGAGGGCTCGGCGTCCGGGACCATGGCCGAGCCGTGAAAGGTGCCTGCATAGGAATGCATCTCGACGGTCACCCCGGCTTCCATCAGGCGCATGCCGTAGCGCAGGCCCTCGTCGCGCAGGGGGTCGTATTGCATGGTGGAGATATAGGTCGTCGGCAGTCCGCTCAGGTCCTCGGCACGCGCCGGTGCCGCGTAGGGCGAGACGGAGTCGCCGGACTGATGATCGGGGCCGAGATAATGCTTCCAGCTCCAGACAGCATTGGGCCGGTTCCACACCGGCGTGTCCTCGAAGGCCACCATCGAGGGCGTGTCGAGCCGATCATCCAGTTCGGGGATCTCGAGCAATTGCAGAGCAAGGGCGGGGCCACCGCGATCGCGCGCCATCAACGCGGTTCCTGCCGACAATCCGCCGCCGGCGCTCTGACCGCTGACGGCGATTCGGAGCGGATCGATGCCGAGGCTGCCTGCATTCGCCGCCAACCAGCAAAGCGCGGCGTAGCAATCCTCGACGCCGGCGGGGAAGGGGTTTTCGGGAGCGAGTCGGTAGTCGACAGAGACGACCACGGCACCGACCTCGGCAGCGGCCTTCTGGCACCAGGCATCCATCATTTGGATGCTGCCGGTCATGAATCCGCCGCCGTGGATCTCCAGGATGCCGGGCAGGGAAGCGCTGCTGCTGGTGCCCGCGAGGCCGGGGGCGGCAGCGCCAGGGTGATAGATCCGGATGGGTACCTCGGGTGCACCCTCGGGGCCGGGGATCCGTCGGTCTTCGGTCGTCACGTCGGTCCGATCTTCGAGCGCCGGGATCATCTGCGCGTGGAGTTTGCGAATCTCCGATACTTTCTCGGGGGTGGAGAAATCGGTGACCCCCGGCAGCAGGGGCAGCATTGGTTCCAGATCGGGATGAAATTTGTAGTCGCTCAAGGAAGTCTCCTTTGGGGCAAGGGCAAGAGAAGGGGCACGCTCGCTCAGCCCTGATGGTATTCGGCGTAGAGCTCGGGAAGGAACCCGGCCAGATGATGCATCTCCATGCCGCAGTGGACGAGCATATCGCGTCCGAGGTGCGCGCCGACCAGCCGCGTCGACACAGCATCCGAGCCGATGACGCGGTTGATCGGGTTGCCGGGTCCGAAAGCATCGAGCTGCGGTTTGCCGAGCCAGAAGCGGCTACGCATTTCGGAGCCGTCGGCGGTGGCGCGGATTTGATGGATGAGGTGCCCGATGGTGATCGGAGCGCGCTGCAGGCCGACGCGGCCGCAGATCATTGCGGTGGTTCCGCAGTCGGTAAATTCTTCGGGCCGCGAGAATACTGTGGCCGGATCGCTGAAGGTGATGGTGAGATCCTCGCGCCGGTCGCCCACGTACTCGGTGACCAAGTGCGTCGTCATGTACTTTTCGCGGTCGCTGAGTTGCGGGTTGTCTCCCTGCATCGCGCTGGTTCCGTTCGCGATATGAGCGCGCGGGTGCCAGAGCTTGTAGCGCTGGTGCTCCATATAATGCCAGCCCATCCACCATTCGAACATGGCGCCGGTGACGCCGGGCATATTGGTGCGGACGGCCACAAAGATCTTGCCGCCGGGCAGTTTCGTGAAGCCGTTTTCCAGAGGGAGATAGCCCGGATTGAGAAGCTGGTCGGCATCGCTCATCGGAAAGCCCAGCGCCCCAGCCTCGCCCCCGTGCTGCACGGCCTGTGCGACCTGCGGCTGCAGGGGACGCATCATGGGATTCCAAAAGGGGGCGTACCTCTTGCCGTCGAGGTCGCCCGGGCGCATGCCCAGATAATGATCGGTTTTCATTGAGTCTTGGCGCCTCCTGCGTCTCCGTCCACGCCGACGGGCGAGTCAATCTTCTTAGACCAAAGGAACTGTACCGCGCGCAAGGGGGGCAGGGCTCGCAGCGTGCTCGGGGGGAGGACGACCAGATTCGCAACACGATATCCCGGGGGATGGTTTGAGCTTGATGGGTGGGCCGGAAACACGATAGTGGAGAGGGCGGAACGGACGGAGGCACGCCGATGAGCATCGAGGAGCGGACGCGACTATATAAAGATATTCGGGCGATTGAACGGGATGAGATTTTTGACGGATTATTGCCCTCGTCTCTCGCGCAAAACGCAGGCCTTGCCGGTCGTGGGCTGCGACACAAGAAACTGCCGTCGATCGCCCTCGAAGATGCGGGACGTACCGTGACGTTGGCCGAGCGCAATGGCGATATGGTCCTGATTGAAGGTGCTTCGCCTGACGCTTCGATCGCCAGCCTGCAACCCGGCGCGCTCTCGGAATTGGTGCAGGACCAACGCACGACCATGGGGCTGGCGATGATGGCGCAGGTCAAGATGACCCGTGGCGACTTTGCCGATTTTATTGGCTGGGAATCGGTTTTCCGAGCACTTCTGGATGCTCGACCCGTGTACGAGGCCGGTGGGCTGACGTTGCGCGATCGCCGAGGAGACCCTCTGGATCTGAGCCGGCGTTTTACCCTTGCGGACGACCGGGACGAGATTGCTCACTTCCTGCAAGAAGCGGGTTTTCTGCATATCGGTGGTGTGTTCCGGGAAGAAGAGATGGATGCTGTCGCAGCGGATCTGGATGTTGCATTGCAGGCCGCCGAATCGGATGACGGTATGTCGTGGTGGGCGGGTACCTCGACGGGCGAGAAACTCCCGGTACGCGTGCTCTCGTTCCATGAAAAGTCGGACATCCTGCAGGAGCTTCTTCGGGATGATCGATTGGTGTGGCTGGGCGAGATCACCGGCGACAAGCACGTGCCGCCATCCGGGGCCGAGGGGCTGATCAAGCCGCTCGATATTCAGACGGGCCTCTCGGATCTTCCCTGGCATAAGGACTGCGGGCAGGGCTCGCATTCCTATATGTGCAACGCGATGACGGTCGGAATTTCAGTCACGGGTGCAGATGAGGAGAGTGGGGCTCTGGGCGTGCTTCCCGGATCGCATCGCGCGAGTTTGCAGGCCGCGGGGCTGGATCCGACGTTTGACCTGCCGTCTCGGAAACTATCGACCGAAACCGGTGACGTCACAGTGCATTGCAGTGATACGTTCCATCGTGCCTATAGCCCGAAAAAGCGCCCGCGGAAGGTGGTCTACACCGGCTTTCGGCAAC
>DLYX01000440.1 GCA_003447545.1 Deltaproteobacteria bacterium
CCCGCCGCGCCTGCTTCAGCCGCCGCGAGAGCAGCGCGCTGCTCCGGCCTTGCCACCTCATTCGCCGAGAAGCGGTGCGAGGAAAGCAATTTGCCCTGAGAGAGAATATCCACCCCGCCGCCACCTGGCCCCTCGTGGACAAAGGCGAGGGCCTGATCCTCCGAGATGCCCGAAAATGCGACCAGATCAGCGAGGGCCACCGGATGCACGACAAGACTCCGAGGATAGATTTCCGCAGTCTCCAATGCCAGCAGAACCTCGCCGACCAATTCGCGACGCAAGGCGACGACCTGAAGCTCGATTTTCTCGGGCCGGGTCCTCACCAGATGGTCGAAAAAGATTTGCTCCCGCGACAGAGGCAGAATGCGGTCGACTTCGAACTCGACCACCTGATCGAGATCCCCTCGAGCCGCCTCGGGAACCGTGAGATGACCCATCAGAGCGTCCTTGCGGGGCAAACTCACAAAAACGTGCTCCGTCGGAGTCTGGGTATCCGCGAGAAACTGAATCGCTGCCTGCGACAAGGCTGCCCGACGCGCCGGCGCATCTCCCTCAAGGGGATAGCTGCGATGCGCGACCAGGGAGATATGCATCAGCCGTTTACGGAGATGGACGAAAGTGACATCACTCTCCGAAATCGCCACGCCCATTCCGTCGAGGAAATCCAGGCGGGTGAGGCGACTCAAACTCTTCAGCGTCGGCGCGTTCATAAACCCGCCTCGTCAAAATTGTCCGCGTCGGCACCGACGGAGGGGTCCATGGGCAACGCATCCATCCAACGGAGGATGAAAATCCCTTCGTTCGATTCTCCAAGATCGATCACCGCGCCCACGTGCGCACCAATCCGTGCCTCAGGCAACCTCGCCTGTGCCTGAACGGCCAAAATACTGGGAGCATCATCGTTGAGGAGGTCTTCCATGGAAGGGTCGGGCAGGAACGCTTGCAGCTGCGGAATCACCGCTGTCATATCTGTCTCGCGTTGCTCCACAAGCTGCGCGAGCTGCTCGGGGTCGACGCCGAGAAGAGCTTCCAGAACCTCCGGGGAAGCCGAGCGCACGCTCAGCGCCGACCGGCGGTTGAATACCGAGAAAATATCGAGCAGCCCGATCGGGTAATCTTCGCTGCCGCCAAAGTAGAGGTCCTCACTCACGCCCTTGATCAAGCGCAGCTCGTCCAAAGAGTCCAGTGGTGCGTTCTTGGCCCCATATGGCTGGGGCAAACCGAGGTAGTATTCGCTCTCCGCCCCGTTCAGCCTGGTGTCGTCGTCCGGGTCTCGCCAATCGAGAATCGCATCGGCGATCTCCCCAGAATCCTCGGTCGGGACCCCGAGATTGCCGAGCAGATGTATGAGAATATTGTAGTCGGCAAGATTGATCGGAATCTTGCCCGCTTCATCGGTCACCTTGATCCAGACCGGGGCGCCCCAAAGTTCCTCCTGATGCCATTTCCCGTCGGTATGAATAACCGGGACAAAATCCTCGGCCTCGACTTCCCCTGCCGTGAGGCCCAACGTCGCTTCGTCGCGGGCGATCAAGGCTCGGTAGAAGGTGCGGTTGGCAGCCGCCGTCGCCAGATAATAGCTCTGGGTCTCATCGGCAAAATTGACCGTCGCCTGTGCATTCTGCCGCATGCCGACCGCAAACTCGGCCCCGAGTACGAAAAGGACCATGAAAATCCACAGCACAATGAGAAGCGCAAAGCCTCGCTGATCTCGGCGTCCGGACTCAATCATCCTCGAACTCCTCCTCGAAACCGAAGTCGTCCTCTCCATCAAAGACATTCCCCAGATCCGAATCGTAGGTGCCCAGCGAGTAGACCACCGTCATGATCGGAATCTCCTGAATCCAGTAGGAGTCCGTGAGACCCAATCCTTCGATGGTAATCCGGATCGCAGCCGGCGGAGACTGCTCTTCGAGGCCTTCCCAGCCATCCACCCACTCGGAGGTATCTCCTTCGAGCCGCAGGTATTCGAAACGGTGCCCCGCCAAACCGGTGAGCAAGGTGGCTTCTGCAACCGAAGTTGGTTCTTCGGCGACAAAAGCGCCCGCGGAAAAAATCAACCTCTCGGTCAGATTGAGGCTGCCCTCTTCCACCCAATAGGTGACCCATCCCAGACCGTCGCCCCGCCCCATTTGCGGGGCGGCCGTGATAAACGTGAAGGAGTTCTCGTCGCCGTTGAAAAAAGGATGGATCTCCTCATCCTCCGACTCGGCCGGATAGTCCACAAGCGAACGGATCTGACGGGTCATCAAGGCGGTCGCCATCCGTAATCGAGCGGATCGCTCCGCAGCAGCTTCCCCGCGCGGAATCGAGTCTGTCGCCGTGGCAAAGACGCTGAACACCATGGCCATCATCATCGTCAACAAGGTGATCGAGATCATCAATTCCAGAAGGGTAAACCCCTGCTGGCGTGCCCCCTGGCGAGGCTTCCTGCAAACGAGACCCACGCGCTTCAGTCCTCCGGGTCCCCAAAATTGGGCTCGACCCGCATCGTTCCGAGTCGGTAGTATTTGACGCCTGACGGGTCATCCCATTCCACAACGACCGTCACCACCGCCAGTCGAACTTCGGTTTCCCGCGAAAAACCCTGATCATCTTCATCCAGACCCTGCACACCGTCTTCAGCGCCAGCGCGGCGAATCACCCGTTCCCACCGAAACCCGTCGCCGATCTCCCCCTGCGATTCTGTAGCGATCAGCTCCGGCGACCAGAGGGAAGAATCGAGCAGCGCTTTGGCATGCATCACCGCTTCCGAGCGGCGGCCTGCATTTCGCGCCAGCTGCATGGAACCGCCGAAAACTTGCAATGCCGACACCACACCCAGCCCGAGGACCGCCATGCCGATGGAGATCTCGATGAGGGTAAATCCTGATTCCCCGCGGCGACGCACCCTAAC
>DLYX01000539.1 GCA_003447545.1 Deltaproteobacteria bacterium
CAACGCCGAGAACCTCCGTCTTCGATAATGCGATTGCTCTCCGGGCTTTGGGCGAGATGTGTAACCGATTCTGCCTCGACAACATCCCCGAGGATCCGTCACTTGTCGATTGTGCGCGGACCGCGAAAGAAATGCTCGCGGTCAACGGAGCCATCGAGCAACTGGCGGCGATGGACTCGCCCCGTCTCATGGAGGTCGCCAAGGCCACCGTCAGTGTTTACGACAATTGCCAGAAAATTTGCGAAAAGCACGAGGCGCACCACAAGATCTGCCGACAGTGTGCCAAGCAATGCGCCGAGATGAAGATCGCCATCGCCGCGCTCACCTGAACAAGGGCCGCTCCCGAGGGGAAAAACTTTCGTCAAGGTCCGACCGGACCTCAACTCGGGTTGTCAATCGCGGCTTCGATCGAGGGTAATACCGCGTCGCCGAGGGCAGAGCCGAGACCGATATTGGCCTCGACGATGATCATCGCCCCATAGCCGCGGGGCAGGTCCAGCCAGGGCACGGCACCAAAGGCACCCGGGTCGGTCAACCAACCATCGCGCTCCGTATCCACCCACCAGCCGTATCCATAGCCCGCCCAGAGAGACTCCGTCTTTCCGCCCCACGCCAGATCGATTTGGTTCGCCTGCATCTGCTCGACGGCATTTGCCGACATCACGAAATTTTCCCCGCAGCGCCCCCCTCGAAGCTGCATCAAAAGCAGCTTTCCGTAGTCGCCGGAGGTGGTGTAGAGGCCCGCTTCCATGCTGGGGTTTCGAGTCTGCGGCAAATTGCCCGGATCTCCATCGAACTGCGCGGGATAACTCAGCAGATTCGACAGTGGGTCCCCATCAAACGGGTTGCTGAACCCGGATGCTGTCAGGCCACATGGCACCTCGTAGATCTCCTCGAAAAGTCGCTCCCAACTCTTCCCGCTGACCGCTTCCGCCACCGCACCAGCAACCTGCCATTGCCCCCCGCCATACCGAAATGCCGTCTGCCGTGGAATCACTTCCGGTGCCGCCTCCGTTGCGGTGAAAATCGACTTTCCGCAATCCAGCAAAGTCCCGGTCGCGCGCCACTGGCACATATAAGGCTCGAAGGTGAGATTGGGCAGGAGGCCGACCAGCCCCGAGCTATTGGAAATCAGATCAGCTGTCGTGACACCGGAGAAGGTACTCTCCCAACCCAGAAAATCCTCCAGTGGTTGCTGCAGGTCCAGCAGCCCGTCATCCGCCAATCGGTTCAGAATGCCTGCCGTGATGACCTTCGAGGACGAGGCTACCAGCGAAATCCGATCCTGATCGAAGGATCCGAAAGCCCGGTGGTGGAGAACCCCCCATTCGCGATGGACGATAATCAGGCTCGCGCCATCGAGGCCTGGAGCTTCCGCAAGAAAATCCTCCACAACGGCATCCGTGACTGCAAAATCAAACGTCGGTGCGGAGGGAGATGAAAGACTGCCACCGCAGCCTGCAAGCAACATGAGTATGCCGGCAAGTTGGCCAACCGTCCAAACTTGCTTCAGGAGAGTTTTCCTTGCGTCGATAGATCGGGGGAGCATTTCGAGGTTCCATTCCGGAGTGCTGTCAGAGAGACGCCCGCGGCGAGATATGGGGTTCAATACCAGGCCTGATATGCGGCTCGGGACGAGGTGCATCACACCTCGCCCCGAATTCGAATTCAACACCCGAGCATTCATCCCGACCGCCCGACGGGACTTCAGGACGACCTCCGTCGCCGAGCAGCCAGCACTCGGTGTCAAAAAGCCTCCTGATCCTGCGGTATCCGGATCTCCATCTCGTTGCAATTCCTGAAATAGAATCCCTGGCATACCTTGACTTCCTGATCAGAAAAACCTTGGACCCTATGCATGAACTGGCAACGATGGCTTACGGGAATTCTGTTTTTACTTGCAGGCCCGGGCATGGCATATGCGGCAACTGTTGCCCAAGAGGAAGCGCCAACAAGCACCGGCGAGACCCCTCCGGCCTCCATTGAATCATTGGTCGTGACGGGCACTCGATCACCGCGGCCACTCCAGAAGAACGCCGCGAGTATCAGTATCGTCGGGCCCGACGCACTGACTCTGGCTCGCCCGGGCGTCTCCCTCGGGGAATCCCTGGCCCGCGTGCCCGGCCTTCTCGTGCAAGAAAGCGGAAACTTTGCGCAGGATGCACGAATCCAGATTCGTGGCTTTGGAACGCGAGCGGCATTCGGAATTCGAGAGATCAAAGTTCTTGTTGACGGACTGCCCGCTACTCTCGCCGACGGCCAAACCCAGATCGACGACCTCGATCTCGCGATGACCGACCGGGTCGAAGTCCTGCGCGGCGCATCCGCTTCCCTTTACGGGAATGCGGCAGGAGGGGTCGTACAAATTTTCACGCGCGAACCTCCGGAAAATCCCGGGGTCACAGCCCGGGTTCTCGGCGGATCCTTCGGGCTGCTGCGAGCATCTGCTCAGGCTGATACTCGTTGGGAGTCCGGCGGCGGTTATCTCGGGGCGACCTGGATGCAGCAGGACGGCTATCGCGATCATGCGCGGACCAGAAGTGCCAACCTGAGCGGCAAGGCGAAATGGGATTTATCCGACACGATTGATCTGACGTTGCTCCTTCAGGCGGTGGATGCGCCGCAGGCGCAGGACCCCGGTGGATTGACGATCGAGGAGGTCGAGGAGGATCGGCGCAGCGCTCGAGAGCGAAATGTTCTGTTGCGGGCAGGCGAAGAGGTCCAGCAAGTCCGGCTGGGTCTGGTCGGTTCGTATCAGGACGGCCCACATAGCGTCGATGGCAATATCAGCCTGCTCTACCGCAGCTTTTTTGCTCGCCTGCCCATCCTTCCCCAATTCGGTGACGGGGTCGTCGGATTCGATCGCATCTCCCCGTCCGGTGGGCTCCAGTACCAATGGAACGGTCCGCTATGGGGGTGGACACAACGCATCACCACCGGTCTCGAGGTGCAACACCAGAACGACGATCGCCGGCGCTGGGCCAACGAGGAGGGGAATCAGGGTGCGCTCGGACTCCATCAAGTCGAGGAGGTTACCGGCATCGGCGTTTTCCTTCGAGAGGACTTTGAAATTCTTCCCGAGGTCGAGCTCACAGGCGGCATTCGCTACGACGCCTTTTTCTATGCGGTCGACGTCCGCTTCCCTGCCGACAGCGGAGACTCGGGCAATCGAACCAT
>DLYX01000421.1 GCA_003447545.1 Deltaproteobacteria bacterium
GCAGGGTCAGTGCCTATCCATGCCAGCGCACGGACGGCGGGTTGAATCGCGTTGTCTGGAATCTTGGCGGTGATTGCCTCGGCCCGACTCCATGCCTTCTCACCGTGGTGTCGGGCGTAAGCAGCCAAAGCAGCAAACTGAATCGCTGGTGTTTTATCTACGAAGAGCTTCTCAAGGATTGGCGTGGCTTGGTCCCTGGTCAGATCGGCGCACACTTGGGCGACCGCGATGCGAACTTCAACGTGCGGGTCCTGAGCATGGGCCTTGGCTAAAGCAGCGGCGTTACCCGGATCAATCCGCGCCATCGCAATCACCGCCTGGCCACGCAGCCAGCGGTTGTTAGGATTTTTATCATCGAGAATTTTCTGTACTGCGGGTTTCGCATTGGGCACATTGTATCGTGACAAATAGTCTAGTGCCTCGGCCTTCTCGATCCAGTTGCTCCAGTCGCCTGTTTCCAACTGCAGGAACATTTGCGCGGCGGACGAGGGCATCGGTTCGGGTGCCCGCGTGGGTGCCGCCCATGCCAGTGGTGGCATGATTAGCAGTAGCGAAATCAAGTGTCGAGATATCATCATTTCTGATAGATCGGCAGATAGCGGTAGGGCACACCGAGGGTTAGGATCGAGAAACCGGTGTCGACGTGGCTACCCCAGCTGCCGTCCTCTTTCTGTTTTTTCAGCAGGGCCTTCGAGATCTTAGGAAACCACTTGTTGAAGTGCTTGTCGCCTGCCTGGTACATGACCTGCACAGCGTAGTAGTGGGCGTAGTGGTAGTGACCGGTATTTTCAAAAGCCAGATCGGACTGTGCCGTGATGTAGCCCACACCGCCACGCGTCGCTGGGTGCTTGTGCTGGTCGCTGAGCATGAGTGCAAGCGTCGAGCAGGCAGTCCGCGCAAGGTTGGCACCACCCAGGGGTGCCCCGGCGGCGAGCTGATAGGTAAAGCCACCGGTGGAACGCACCTCGCAGGCGGTGAGGTAGTCGACCGCGCGCTGGATGGTTTTCTCGGGCACGGCGATTCCCGCTTCACGCGCCGAGGCGAGCGCGACAACCTGCATCGAGGTACATGAGGTGTCGGCGGTGGAGGGGCTGGGTGTGTAGCGCCAGCCACCCTCGTGGTTCTGCCCGTTGAGGGTGGTGTTGACGGCGCGTTTCAGCGCCGGGCGAATACGTGGGTCCTTGCTGTGTCCCCAGGCTTCGGAAAGCGCGAGCAGGGTCAGGCCGTGCTCATACATCCCCCGGTCTTTTTCGTGGTGAAAGTAGCCGTTCTTCTCGACGGAGAGGAGGAAATCGATCGCCAGGGACATCGCCTTGCCATACTTCCCTTCGCCGGGGACGTGGCCCTGGAGCATGAAGGACATGAGCGCCAGCGAGGTGCCGCCGGAGATGTTGCCCTCGCCCCAACTGCCGTCCTCGTTCTGGGTCTTGGCGAAATACTCAAGCCCTCGGGTGATGGACTTTTTTGCCTCGGGGGAGAGGCGTGCCGTCTGGGTCCGGTTCTTACCTTCCTGGGCATGCACGCAGGGAGCGGCGAGTGTCGTGAAACACAGCGCGGCAGTAACAATCAGTTTTGTATGGCGGTTCATGGTTCGGTTTTTCATTCGGCAATCAGTTCGTAGTAGTCGGAGACCTGTCGGCGGAATTCCGGAGGGAGATCACGCACGTATTCCTGGACCTTCGCACGCTGTCGGCGGCGTTGGATCGCTTCGTCGGCCAAGCGTCCCTTGTCTTTCATCTCATCCGTGTTGCCCACGGTATCTTCCCCTGCTGCGTCAGGCGCATCTTTATCGCTACCAGCTGCAGGCGGGCCTTCATCTGTGATGTAGTCAGGCTTTTCTCCTTCATCGTCCGCCTCAAGCGAGATGAAACGGTTGGCTGCCATCGCAGTTGAGACGTCAGCCTGTGCGCCCTGGGTAACACTATCTTCCTGGATCATCAGGGCGACATCCGTGATCCCTTCAAAGATTTCCGGCATGTCCTCGTCTTCCAACATATCGTCTTCTTCGTCGCCATCAGGAGGAAGTTTCCAATATTCCTCGCCGACCGCCGGCGAAGCGGCCCAGAAGGGATCCTTACCATCTTCTTCCTCCTCCGCCTCCTCGGCGGTGCCGTAGACCGACTCCAACAGCGCGATCACCTTGTCTTGCTCGACCAGTGTTTTATCTTTTTCCTTCCCGTTGATACCTGCGACGGCGCCAGCCAGTGCTGTCAGCAGCGGCTCTACGAGGAACTCACCTTCTTTACTAACAAACAGGTCGGGTGCTTCAAATGTGTAATTGGTCACCTCATCCATGATCTCGACCTGACGTGCCTCGAAGAATGCGGCTTTCGCGTCGAGCGTTTCTTCCTCTGCAATCTCCTTGCGCAATTCCCTCTGTTTCTTGAGTAGCTTTTCGATTCCCGCGACAAAATCCCCCAGATCCGACTGACCGGCTGAAAGGATCTGCAATGCAGCCTTGAGCATCACCAGCCCACGGTCCTGCGCGTCCACCGCGTAGAGAACCTCGGAGGTATCGATCTGAGTCACCGCGGCTTGCAAGACCTTGGTGACAGGAGGATCAGTGGTAAGGACTTCTTTCAGGATTTCGGCACCCGTCTCGGCTGGTTTAAGCACCTGCGCCGCCTGCTTGAACTGTGACTTAACCGACTCATCCCGCGCCTCGTCACGTGCGGCTTCCAGTTTCTCAATCAATGCCTTCACACGATTGATGATGTTGGCTTGATCCTGCATCAGAGGGCCTTTCCCGGCACCTGCCGTGTCCGGACTGATCAGTAGCGCCTTGCCCCACTCGGCGGTGCGGCCACGCAAATCGGTCTGGGACTTGATGATTTCCTTCAGCGCAGTTACCATCTCCTCCTGGACGAGCAAGGTTGAGCTGCC
>DLYX01000140.1:0-1098 GCA_003447545.1 Deltaproteobacteria bacterium
CGCATCCGTCATCAGTTCGGGGCCGAACGCGGGATGGGTGTCCGCCCATCAAATCGGGACCTGTGTGATCACCGCCTACGATCCCGAGACAGCGCTTTCGAGCACCGATGGGGACACCGTGGTTCGCGCGGGCGTCACACATATCGATTTTGAGGCACTGCAGTACGTTCTCGGCAGAGATATGAATCTTCCCCTCCGTGTCTATGCTTATCGTACCGACGGAACCCGCTCTCAGATCACCGACGATGTGGTATTCGGGATTCAAGGCGCAGGTGTCGTGAGTATCGTCGAAGGTGGCAATGATGCTGGTCAGATCACCGGTCTTCGAGCGGGAACCGTGACCGTTGACGCGTTTGATCCCGAACGCGGGCTGCGTGCCAGCGACAGTCTCGGATCGACGACAATCCGCGTGGAAGGAGTGCTGCGGGAAGTTCTGGTGCAGCCCCTCGCGATCACCACGGGCGAATCTCGCAATGCGCGCGTCCACGGCCTTTTGAGCACCGGCGGCGTTACCAGCGATCTGCGCCGCGTTGTCAGCTGGGCCACCGACAACTCTTCGATTGCTACCGTCAGCAACGCAGTCGGGAGCCCGGGCGCAGTCACAGGCGTAAGCGCGGGAACGACAACCCTGGTCGCGACAGAGAACAGCACCGGAATAGCCTCGCTGCAGAGCAACAATCTCGAAGTTCGCGGCGCGATTGAATCGATCGAAATCGAACCAGATTCCCTGCACCTCGGCGTCGGCCTTCGCTATCCATTGCGCGCCTACGGCAAGCGCGCGGACGGAAGTCGCAGCAATATCACCAGCACGGTGGTCTGGTCCTCGACCAACGAATCAGCAATCTCGATCGATGGAGATGGATGGGTGCAGGCACAGGCTGTCGGCGAAAGTACCGTGCAAGCCTTCCACCCGGCGACAGGACTGAATGCGTCGGGCAGTCCCGCGCGCATCACGGTCGGCGGGACGGTCGAAGGCCTTGAAATCACTCCCATGCGCGTCGATATCGGCAATCAGCGCAAGGCAAAGGTTCGCGCGAGACTCTCGGATGGAAGCGAAACTGACGATCTGCGGCCAGCTTTGGAGTGGCGGGGTGTGGG
>DLYX01000140.1:1431-7819 GCA_003447545.1 Deltaproteobacteria bacterium
GACGATCGCACGAGTGGGATCCGCGGAAAACCCTGATCTTGATCCGGGTGAAGTCGAGGGGCTCAGCGCTGGCTGGACGACCCTGGAGGCGCGTGATCCGGTGAACGGATGGGTCACCTCAGGCAGTCGGAATCTGAAAATTCAGGGGAGCATCGTCAGTATCGCGATGGAAGCCCCGGATCGAGGACTCGTCGGGTTCGGAACCCAATCGACGTTCAAGGTCCGTGCGACCTTCGAAGATGCCGAGACCCAGAACATCAGTGATAAATGCGAGTGGTCTACCGACGCTGCAGCCATTGCGAGTGTAACCAACGAGCCCCCGGAGAAAGGAATCGTCAGCGGCCACCAAGCGGGACAGACAACAACTATTCGCGCCAATTGCAGCGGTCTTACCGCCTCGCTCGAGGTCGTCGTTCTGGGCGGGAGCACCGGACTTCGCTTTGGCAACAATCGCACACGGTTCTCCGCCTACCGGAGCTACCGCTTCCGCGCCTACGCGGAATACGCGAACGACCAACTTGTCGATGTCACACGTGAAGCTGTCTGGGTGCTGACCAACGAGGAGGTTGCCGAGTTCGACCCGCAGGAACCCGGGAAGGTCAACTTTCTCGGATCCGGCACGACGTATCTGGTCGCGTCATACGAGAACGGCTTCTTCGCCATTGTGGAACTCATCGTTTCCGGAGGCGTTGAAACGATGAAATTCACGCCCAGGAAAGTCACCATCCGCGGGGGCACGGGAAGGCGATTGCGGCTCACCGGCACGCTGAGCGATGGGCGCGAAATCACGATGACCCGATACGCGGAGCTGAAATCCAGCGATGAAAGCATCGTCCGCCTTGCTCCGACCGACGCGGAACCCGGGCGCATTCTGACCGGCGGCACGACAGGCACCGCAACCATTACCGCCACGACACCCACCGGAGTTGAAGCAACCGCCACGATTCGAGTGCGTGAAGCCCTCCAATCGCTCGAGCTGACCGCGCGCCACAGCGAGCTTCAGAGCGGAGAGAGGGGCCGGTTCCGCGTCATTGGGACCTACGAGAACGGGAAGCGCCGCTACCTGACTCGCTATGCTCACGTGATCAGCACCGACCCCTCGATTATCGAGGTCAAGGAGCAGCGCGGGAGCTACGGACAAATGCAGGCGCAGAGGCCTGGCGAAGTCCTTCTGTGGGCAACGGATATCGGAACCGGGCTCACTTCCCCGCCAGTAACCATTCGCGTCACACCCCAACCTTGATTCTGCGATCATCACCTATCTGAATTCGACTTCAGATCCGCTTCCCTGCTAGCGCATAGGGTGAGGTGTGTTTGCCATGAGGGTTTCAACAATGACGACATTCGATTCAGGGTTCCGCCGTGCGAGCATTCTGGCCCTGGCGGCGATAGCGGTCACGTTGGGTGCCTGCGAAGCGCCGTCGAACGACCCCTATCGCTCCACGGCAGAGCTACGGCAACAAATCGCGATCGGCCCGGAAGGCTCGTTCGGCTGGGATTGTGCCATCAACGATGAAATTCGTCCGGCTCTTGGCTGCCCGCAAATCCACCAACTTCTCCATGATGTCCGAGCCTTCCCCGACGAAGTAGACGCGGTCGCTGCGCGCGTCGCGATCCCCCGGGAACTCATTGGAAAACCGATGATCTTCGAAACCAAGCTGGTAGGCCGCCGGGGACATAGCTGGGAGCCACGCCAAGAATTTTACCTGGCGAAAACACCTCCGGTGCTGGAACTGGAAATCCCGATGGAGGGAATGATTACCGACAAGGCTCGCGAACTCCGTATTCTGGTCAACGGAATCGCCGTGGCGGAAGCCAAACAATCCTGGGTCACGCAGGAGATGACACTTCCCGAAAATGCCAACTTGACCACCGGCATCGGCCAACAAAAGCCCATCCTCGAGATCGAGCATCCCCAGACGAATTTCCGCATCCGCGTGGTGGGTGATCAAATCGATCAAACTCTGGGCGAGGGAACCATTGCTCCACCCCCGGCAGACTGGGAGCAGAAGACATGGGATATCTCCGAGTTTTCCGGAGAGAAAGTCCGGTTCGTATTCGAGTCCGAGCGTGTCGAGGACGGAGTTTCCTTTCCTTTGTTCGGCTCACCGCAGGTGCAGGTTCGAAAACCTCGCGGCAAACAGCGTAATGTGATTCTGATCTCGCTGGATACGTTGCGCGGTGATCATGTCGAGAAGGTGCAAGATGGCATCGCCCTGATGCCATCGCTTGCCAAAGTGGCCGAGGGGGGCGTTCTTTTCGAGAAGGCCTTTTCCGCTTACCCCTCGACCAGCGCCGGTCATATGTCTTTGTTCACGAGTGTCTACCCTGTCGTACACCGAGTCACTTTCGCCAACCAACTCGCGCCCCGATGGCTGACAACCGTCACCGAGGTCTTTGCGCAGAATGGCTACACGACCGGCGCTGTAACCGAGAATGCCATGCTCGCGGCGCATTCGGGATTTGCCCGTGGCTTCCAGAGCTACAAGGAGAACAAGGGTATTGGACGATGGGAATCAGCTGGCGAAGCCGAGGCAACATTCAACGACGGCATCACCTGGCTCAAAAATCATTCCGATGAAATATTTTTCCTCTTTCTGCATACCTACGAAGTCCACTCTCCCTACAAGCCCCCCGCGGACGTCGCCCTGCCGCCGCTTCCAGCCACAGCTTCGGTCGCGGAGAAAAAGTTGCGGAACTATCAGGGCGAAACCCGGCACACCGACCGCACGATGCAGAAACTTTTCGAGACACTGGAGGAACTCGACCTGAGCAAGGAAACCATCGTGATCATCACCTCCGATCATGGAGAGGCTTTTGGCGAGCATGGCCATGTCGGACATTCCTGGAAGGTTTATGACGAGTTCCTCCACGTCCCATTGATCTTCTGGGCGCCAGGCTTCCTGCCGGCCGGCAAGCGCGTTCCCGGTCAGGTTTCCCTGGTCGATGTGGCCCCGACCATCTTTGATCTGGTCGATCTGGCGCAACCGGCGAGCATGGCCGGCAACAGTCTGGCTCCGCAGATCCGCGGAGAGATCGGTGCTTCAGCAGAAAGCTATATCTATGCCGAAGCTCCGAAGGGCGGGAAACCGACAGGTCGTGTCTTTGGTGCGCGAAACGAGAAATATAAATTTATTTCGCGGGAGTTCGCGACCGAGCCCCTCGAGATTTACGACCTCGAGGCCGACCCCGGCGAACAGGAGAACCTCGTCGGCGATCCGGAACTGATGGAACTGGGCCGACAGGCTCTGGCGCCCTACCGCACCTGGAATGAGGAGACTCTGAGTCGCGATGCCGCGGGCAACCTTCCCCCGGCAACAACAACGCTCGACAGCGATATGCAGAGAAAACTCAAGGTGCTGGGCTACGTCGACTAGAACCGTGTGAGCGTCCCCCTCGGGGACGTGTCGCGCGGGCGACCAGCAGGACCACAAGAGGGAAAAGCAGCCAAGGCCAGGCGCGACGCCAGAGCCCGGGCCCGTCGTGGACCTCAAAAGAAATTCTGAACATTTCTCCACCACCAAACGCTGGCGAACGAGTCTCCAACGTCCATGTTCCGGTCTCATGAAAAAAGACCGGCGCCCCCTGAATCAAGAGGTTGTCGGCAAAACCTGGCTGAGCGATTCGGGTCTGCTTGCTCCCGTCGGGAGCAGCAATTGTCATCTGCAACTTCGGCTCGAGAAGGACCCCCGCCTCCGGGTCTTCGAGCAGCACACCGAGAGATCCCTCTCCCAGAACCAGCCCCGGGCTCTCGGCATAGAGATACCAGGTAACTCCCTCAGCATTGCCTCGAGCGACCTCAACGCCGGGGTCGGCGTCCACGGCGACCGGCATCGCCAAGAGGATCAAAGCGAGCCATCGCCACCCGAGGCGCATCAGTTGCCTCCACCGGCCAACAATAGAAGTCCGCGCATCTCCATAGGCTGGAAGGTGATCCAGACGCCGCAGAGAAACAGGAGAACAGCGACCACGCTCCAGGGCAGAGCCGCCCACTCCGCACGTCTCGGATCGGCTCCCAACCGGCCAGCACACTGCCAAATGCGCCAGAGGGAAAGCAGCAAGCCGATATCGAGAAGCAAGAGCCCCAATGCCTGCATGCCGTGAGACGCATGACCCAAAATGAACAAGGGCTGCTCGAAGTCCCAACCAAGATCCCGCATACCCCGAATGGCGACGGGCCATACAGAATTCCAACCGCTCGCGAAATGAAATAGAAAGTGCGCGCACCACATGGAAAGCCCCAAAGGAATCAGAGGGAATACAAAGCTGCAGGCGACCGCTCGACTCGCCATATCCATATGGCCCAAACGGCGACTGAGAATCGTCGCGACGACAATCAACAATAATGGCAACCCGATCAGCAGCAAAAGAAGCAAGCCAGCACTCGCGGCCTCCGGCGACAGCTGCGGGAACCCCGCAACCAGTTGCTCTTCCCACGCGACAAAAGGCGCCGTCATCGCAACTGCAGAAACAAAGGCCGCACTGATCAGCAGCGCGGCAAGTGCCGCCAGATCCGGGCGCTGGGCCAACCGCCCGATGGAGGCTCGGGGGCCTTCCTCAATAGTTTCCCGAGCCAGGCTTGTCGCAAGAATACCGATATTGTCTTCCGGACAAGCGCGCACACAATCGAGGCAGAAGGTGCAGTCCAGACTACCAACCTTCCGCGGAAGATAGAGGTCCAACTCACAGCCACGAGAAACCTCATTCCCGACCAAGCAGTCCCGAGTTCGGCAGTCGCCACACGTTGCGGGGTCGCGCACCTCCACCGAAAGCGGCGAAACCATGGATTGGATAAAGTGAAACTGCCCGATCGGACAGACCCATTTACAAAAAGGGGCGCCCCTGAAAAACCCGTCAACCAGAAGTGCGACCGCGAAATATCCAACGATGATCCATGCGGTCCAGAAGGGACTATCCCAAATCCCCAGGACTTCGTACGCCACCAGATAAGCGGCGAGCAAGGCTAGTGCGAGCCACTTCGAGCGCAGGGCACGCGGCCAGCGCCGCCCTTCCGGCAAGAACTTTCGCGCCAACTCTCTCGGCAGGAGGAAAGGACATGCGAAACAGAAAATATTCCCTGCAACCAGCAACCCCACCACGACAAACGCTCGCCAGTACGTCCAGGGAAGAACGCCCGCGAGGTTCCGCCCACTTTCGGGATCACCCCACCAACCATCGGCAACCACCAGCAGGGCGAGTAAAAATAGCGAGAACTGCACCATACGACGCACGCGCAAGGAGCGCAGCAGCCCCCCCAACCCGGCGACTCGAAGAAGATCAAAGCGGCGCGCCCCCGCGCGTGTTCCCCCCAACCGCTCGAACAAGCCCTCGCGCGGTTCCGGCCGGGAGCCGGGCCGACGCACCAGATTCGGCGAGAGCGCGTCGACCACAACGGCGAGCAACGCCGTGAGGAGAACGACCGTTCCCGGCACCCACATCAGGGCGCCAGCCAAGGCCTGGTCTTCCAGCGGCGACAATGAGCCGATTCGGGGTGCCGCGGCGTAGGTGGGATAGATCGGAGTCGAACTGAAGGAAAAAATTGCCGAAAGAACGGAGGCCTGTACATCTGCGAGCAGTAGATACGGCACCATGGCAAGCCTCGGCCAATGCGGCTTGCTCGGCCACGGCTGCACCACCGGCCACCAGAAAAGCAGCGAAGCGGCGAGAAAAGAAAGGTGTTCGGCACCGTGCCAGAACGTGTTGCGCAAGGCCAGATCGTAGAGAGCCGGGGCGTGCCAAACCCACGTGACCAGAACAAAAACGCTCCAGCAAACGACTGGATGCGTGAGGCGATGGAAGAAATTCTGCCATCGACGCTGGCGCAGCACACGCCCCGCACCCTCTTTGGCAACGCTCTCGGGAAGACCGCGCAAGAACGGCAAGGCGGGTGACCCGAGCAATAAAAGTGGCGGGGCCACAAACATCAGGAGAAGGTGCTGCACCATATGGGTCCAGAAAAGAAACCCCGCAAAAGTGTCGAGCGGTGAGGCGATCGCCACCCACACGACCAGCAATCCAAGACCAAAGCACCAGGCGCGCCATGGAGGAAAGCGATCCGGCATCTGCACCCGGACGCGACCGAAGCCCCGCAAATAGAGCAAAAGGCTGCCCGCCAGCAACAAGATCTCGACCGGATCCAGCCGCCACGACCCAAGCACTGCGTCGGCCAACACCATGATCTATGTGAACCCGTCGATCAGCGAGGCTCTGTCGAGTTACGCTCGGGAGGTTGCCCGCCCCGAACCATCGTTTCCAGGAAGGCTACCAGCGCCGTGACCTGTTCCGGACTCAGGTGCTTGCCGTAGGCCGGCATATTACCGCCCCCTTGCAACACCTGACGAATCAACTCGTCATGGCTCAAACGACCCGCCACATCGTCCAGAGGAGG
>DLYX01000363.1 GCA_003447545.1 Deltaproteobacteria bacterium
GTGTGTGGTCGGCTTTCTGACACTGGCCTTGCCGCCTGTTGCCTCGGCCCAACGTCATCCCGGAGACAATTTGCGACTGCCCTGCGCGGGTCAGCCCAACCAGAAGACGCTCGATCTCGAGGCCCGGCGGGATTATCGGAGTTGTCGGTATCAAGGGAATCTCGCGCAGCCGGAACTCTCCGCGCGGGGCTTTTTGAAGCACTATGCGGGTGCCCTCGGAATGGAGGCGAACCTGGCCGATGTCGAGACTGTCGATACGCGCCGCGGCCTTGCCTCTGCCCATACGCGTTTCCGCCAATTGCATCGTGGAATCCCGATCTTTGGCGCCCGCCTCTCGGTGCATCAGGGCAAGAATGGGTCGGTGAATGCTTTTCATACCAATTACAAAGTTCGCCCAACGGCAGGTCCGATCGCCGCACCGATCGTCAAACGCGAAGCGGTCTCCATCGCGGAAGCGGCCGTCGAGATGACCGAGAAACGGTTACCACACAAGAGTCGTCGAGTGTGGTTTCCGCAGGCGGGGCGAGAGTTGCGCATTGCTCACGAAGTATGGGTCTATGCGGCTGAGCCGCTGGGCGACTTTCTTGTCGTCGTCGATGCGCATACCGGCAAGATCCTCTTTCAGGAAAACCGACTGGTCTTCGCTTCGGGTGAGGGTTTCGTTTACCGGCCCAATCCCTATCAGACCAGCGGCACGACGACCGAGTCTGATAATGGTGACGCGACCAACGCGTTCCTCGATGGCGAGCGCGTCTCTGTCATATTGGAACGCCTCGATGACGGAACCGGACGTCTCAAGGGCGAATTTGTCGACGTGACGCACACGGGTGGCAAAAACTGGAACTTCGCCAATGAACCGAGCCGGATCTACAATTACTCGCGCGACGATAAGCGCTTTGAGGAAGTTACGGTTTACTTCACGGTCGACAAGATTCAGGAGTATATGCACAGTCTGGGTTTTGATGACGATACCCCTCCGGCCAATGGCATCCGGGACTTTCCAAGCCTGGCGAACGCGCATTGGGATGATGAAGACCAGTCGTTTTACTCCACCGCGGACGACGCGATCCATATGGGTGACGGGGGAGTCGATGACGCCGAGGACACCGACATCGTTGCTCACGAATACGGTCATGCCATCCAGCACAACCAGAACGGCTGCTGGGGCGGGGGCGATATGGGCGCTATGGGTGAAGGTTTCGGCGACTATCTGGCGGGCAGCTTCTACCACGATGTCGGGGATGCGACCTATCAGGCCGCGCACGCGGCTTGTATCGGAGAGTGGGATGGGGCGAGCTACTCCAGCACTTCCCCTCCATGCTTGCGTCGGATCGATGGCGACAAGAAATACCCCGATGACCTTGTCGGGCAGGTGCATGCTGATGGCGAAATCTGGTCGACTTTTCTCTGGGGAATGCATCCCGTTCTCGGCGCGGCCGTCCTCGATAAATTGGTTCTCGAACATCATTTCTCCCTGCCCTGTAATGCGACGATGATCGATGCCGCCAATGCACTGTTGCAGGCCGACGTCGAGATCAATGGCGGCGCAAATAACGGAGTGATCCGCAGTGCGGCCTGCGAACGCGGTTTTTTCAGCGGTTCGGATTGTGGTGGTTTGACTCTCGCCTATGGGGGCACGCCCGATCCAGCTGAGAGTGGCGAGGAGCTGGAACTATCGTTGCTCATCGGGAACGAAACTGCCGGCACGGCGGTCGATGTTCTGGCAACCGCCGAGGTCCCGGCAGGGACAGCTTACGTGGCCGGGTCTGCGTCGAATGGAGGCAGTTTGTCCGGCGGCAGCATCACCTGGCCGACCTTTGATCTCTCGGCGGCGAGCTCGGCAGGGCGCAGTTTCAGCGTCGACGTACTGGTGCCGGGGGGCGGCGGAGTTCTTTTCGCTGATGATATGGAAGTTGGTCCTGCGCTATGGTCGACGGCGCATGGCGTTGGCACTGCGGATTGGGAGCTGAGCAGCGCAAAACCGTTCGGGGGAGGCGGCTCCAAATCCAAGGTGCCCACGACCACGGTCCCGGCGACGCCCTGCGTGGGCGGCAAGGCCGGCGTATTTAGTTGTAATCATATTGATCTGGAATATTTTTTCCCGATGAGTGCCATCGGCGGCGGCGATGGCAATGATGGTTGGGGTTGGACAGATCCCGTGACCATGCAGGAATATGTTCTGATGGGGCGTGCCGGTGGTACCAGCTTTATCGATATCAGCACGCCTTCTGCACCTGTATATCTCGGGGATTTACCGACGCATACGAGCAACAGCGATTGGCGCGATATCCGGGTTTATCAAGATCATGCCTTCATCGTCAGTGAGGCATCGAATCACGGATTGCAGGTTTTTGATCTGAAGCAGCTTCGTTCGGTGACAAACCCGCCCGTGCAATTCTCGGAAACCGCACATCTAAGTACCTTCGGAAACGCGCATAATATCGCGATCAATGAGGAGACCGGCTTCGCTTATGTCGTTGGTGCGAATATCTGCGCAGGTGGTTTGTATATGGTCGATCTGCAGGACCCGGCCAACCCGACCGGGGCCGGGTGTTTTGCCGATGATGGCTATACTCACGATGTACAATGCGTGGTGTATAACGGACCGGATACGGATTATACCGGACGCGAAATCTGTTTTGCCTACAACGAAGATACGCTCACGATTGTGGATGTGACCGACAAATCGGCTCCGACGCAAATCTCGAGATTTTCCTATTCGGGCGTCGCGTATTCGCATCAGGGTGGTTTGGCGAAATCGCAGCGTTTTATCTTGTTGGATGACGAACTCGATGAGCAGCAGGCCGGCCATAAGACCAAGACCTATATTCTGAACGTCGCGGATCTGGAGAACCCCGCGCTCACGGGTGAGTTTCTGGGCAACAGCAATGCGATTGATCATAACCTCTACGTCGAGGGTGATTTT
>DLYX01000402.1:0-7924 GCA_003447545.1 Deltaproteobacteria bacterium
GGCAACGCCCGTCGCAAGCCGTCCAGCCATCCGTTTGATGCCGGACATCCCCTCCTCGAGATCCGCGAGCGAGGCGGTATAAGCCATCCGAACATACCCGGGCGCTCCGAAGGCCTCCCCGGGGACCAAGGCCACGCGCTCCTCGGCGAGCAGTTGCTCGCAAAGCCTTGCCGTAGTTCCGACCTCGCGGCCCTTCGGGGAACCCTCGAGCAATCGACGAACATCGGGAAAGACATAAAATGCCCCGCCCGGATCCACGAGAGAGACGCCCGACAAATCGTGCCACCGCTCACAGGTAAAGGCGCGCCGACGACGGAATTCCGCCACCATCGCCTGCTCATCGGAACCACCTCGCAGGGCCTCGGCCGCGGCTACCTGAGAGATCGAACTGGTCCCCGTGGTGGTCTGTCCCTGCAGCGTAATCATGGCCTCAATCCACGCCTCGGGGCCCACCGCATAGCCAACTCGCCAACCCGTCATCGCGTAACTTTTCGAAACCGAATTAATGATCAGGGACTTTGCTCGGAGTTCCGGACGCAGTGTAAGAATATGCGGCGGTCGGGGCCCATCGAAGTGCAGCAACTCGTAAACCTCGTCGCTCAACAGACTGACGTTCGTCGCGCCAACAATCACGTCGGCTAGAGATTGAAGCTCGGTTGCTGAATAGACCGCGCCTGTCGGGTTCGAGGGGCTGTTGAGCAAAAGGGCACGGGTGCGCGGACCGATGGCTGCGGCCAGCTGGTCGGGGCGGAGCTTGAATCCATCTTCGGCGGCGGTCGGCAAAAACACCGGCGTACCGCCCGCCAATCGCACCATAGCACCATAGCTGGTCCAAAATGGCACCGGGATCAGGACCTCGTCCCCCGGATCGAGCAGCGCCATCAGGCCAAGCGATAGCGCGTGTTTGCCCCCAGTCGTCGCGACCACCTGCTGCGGTGAGATTTCGAGCCGGTTCAGGCGCCACATCTTGGCCGTGATTGCCTCCCGCAACTCGGGGAGCCCCGCTGCGGGCGTATAGCGTGTCTGGCCGTCCGCGATCGCCCGGCGCGCAGCCGCACCGATCCGCTCGGGAGTTTCAAAATCAGGCTCTCCCGCTCCGAAATTGAGTACGCGGACACCGGACGCTCGCAAACGAAAAATCTCGCTGGTCACGGCCATGGTCCCCGACGGCGCTACAGCCTGCAGTCTCTGCGACAAGCGCATCAGAGCCCCACCAACCTTAGAGTTTCAGTTTTTTCTGGAGGCGACGATGAACCGGCGGCGGGACAAGAGCCGTCACATCGCCACCGAAAGTCGCAACTTCGCGAACGAGACTCGAACTCGTATAGAAATGCTGTTCCCCCGCCATCAGGAACACGGTCTCGATTTCCTTGGCGAGGTGGCGGTTCATGCTGGTCATCTGAAACTCGAACTCAAAATCCGAGACAGCGCGCAACCCACGCACCAGCACACAATCACCGATCCCTTTTGCGTAATCCACCAGCAGACCGCTGAACTTGTCGGCCACAACGCGATCGCCGAGATCCGCAAGCGATTCGCGAATCATCTCGCAGCGCTCATCGGGGGTAAACATCCCGGAGCCCTTGTTGGGATTGTAGGCGACAGCCACCGTCACTTTGGGGAAAACGCGCGAGGCCCGTCGAATGAGGTCCACATGCCCATTGGTCACAGGATCAAATGATCCGGCATAAATCGCCACGGGCGTCACGACCGAGGCCGCCGAGGCATCCTCGGACTTTGGCTTCTTGCCCGCGGTCGAGGCTCTCTTGCGCTGGACTTTTTTTGCCGGAGCCTTTTTCGGCGGAGCTTTCCGGGCCGAGACCTTCTTTGTCAGCGTCTTTTTAGCGGCCATCAGCCGACCCGCTGCCGCAAGATCGTAATCTCGCTGCCACCAAAACGTCTTCGCAAATCCACTTCAAGATCTCCTTCAGCATCGGGACCCTCGGCATGAGGATGCTCGACCATGATTACGCCATCCGGGCACAAGAGGCTACCGGCGGCAATTTTCCCCAGAATCGCGTCGATATCGACTTTTCCGTAAGGCGGGTCAAGGAAAATCAGGTCAAAAACAGCATCAGGACCAAAAGAACCGAGCGCGCCCAGCACCGGGCGCACCAACGTCCGGTGGCGAGCGGCAAAACCACAGCGGTCGGCGTTCGCGATCAGGCACTCCGCGACTCGGCGGTCCTGCTCCACGGCGACCACACTGGACGCACCGCGCGACAGGGCCTCGATCCCGAGAGAACCCGATCCAGCGAACAGGTCCAGAACATTCGCTTCGGCGATTGCGCCACGGTGCTCCAGTATGCCAAAGGCCGACTCACGAAGCCGAGCGCCGCTGGGGCGCACCTGGAGTCCGGGCGGGACGGAAAGCTTCCGTCCTCGCGCCTCTCCGGCGATCACCCGCATCGCTTGAACCTTTGGTAGGACACAATGCGCGCTTTGCCATTCGCGAGAGAAAGGCGCAAGGAAATCGAATGATTTGGGGATTGATACCGGCTCGACTGGGGGCCGAGACAAAAAAACGACTGGAACCGGCGCTCGCCCCGGCCCTTCGTCGTGAATTCGCCCAAGCCATGCTCGCCGATGTCATCACAGCCCTTATGGCCGCAGAGACTCTCGCTGGTGTCAGTGTTCTGGCCGGGGATGAGGAAGCTGCCAAACTGGCCCTGAAGCTCGGCGCCCTGCCCCTGCACGACTCGGGCGGGGGCCTCAACAATGCAGTCGCTGCCGGCATGAGCTTCGCCAGCGAGCAGAAAGCTACTGGTGTCATTATCGCGATGGGCGATTTACCCATCCTCAGATCGACGGATATCGACCGAATGGTCGCCGGCCTCCCCGTCCACGGCGCCGTCGCAGCGCCCTCCCGCGACGGCAGCGGCACCAACCTTCTGGGACTGCGCCCTCCCGGCCTGCTGCATACCCACTTCGGCAACCAGAGTCTTTGCGCCCATCAGCAGGAAGCCCGCAATCTCGGAATCCCCTGGCAGGAGATCGACCCGGGCGGTAGCGCCCTCGACGTCGACACTCCCGAAGACCTCGGCGAACTGCGACGCCTGCTCAAGACGTCCGACGCGCCCGCAAGAGCGACGCGAAGGGTGCTCCGCGCTGCCGGACTATGAAGAAGTTCCCGGACTCGCTCAGCGACCGATAAATTTGGGGCGACGCTTCTCGCGGAAGCTGGTTAATCCTTCGTCGCGGTCCGCGGTACTTTGCGAGAGGACGTACAGGTCGCCCTCGAGGCGAAGTCCTTCGGCCAGCGGTAAATCGCCGGAGGCGAGCAGCGCCTCCTTGGCGAGCTTTTGAGCGACCGGGGAGCGCGTGGCCATCGATCGGGCGACTGCCATGACCTTGCGATTCAATTGAGCGCCCTCTTCGACTTGATGAATCAGACCTGATTTCTCTGCCTGCCTTGCGGACAGCACCTCGGACAACAGGACCATTCGCGTCGCTCGGCCGCGGCCGATCAGCCGGGGCAAACGCTGGGTGCCTCCGTGGCTGGGCAATATTCCACGCGACAGTTGCGTCATCCCCAGCCGCGCTCCCGACGCGGCAAAACGCAGATCACAAGCCAATGCCAGTTCGAGGCCCTCGTCGAACACCTTGCCTTGCAGAGAAGCGATCACGGGCACACGGAGACTGGCCAGAGCGGCAATCCCGTCGTGAGGCCCGTCGGAGACGGAGCCCTCGCAAAAGTTACGGCCTCGAGAGCGGAGAACGACCACACGGATATCGTCGGAAAGCTGGATCTCCTCTACCGCTGCCACCAGATCTGCATGCATATCGGCGTCGAAAAGCCCTGCCGACAGATTCATCTCCAGCGTCGCGATCCCACGCTGCTCCCGGATCCGAAGGCTCTGAACGCGCGCCAAACCAGCTATTCCTGACTCGCGGCAAATGCGGTCTGGAGGTCCTTGCGGAGAATCTTGCCCAGAGGGTTCCGTGGCAATTCGGGAAGAAACCGCAAGGCCTCCGGTTTCTTGAAGCTCGAGAGACGGGCCTGGCAATAGGTCACCAGCTCTTCTGCCGAGACCGCGGAGCCTTCCTTGAGCACCACCGCCGCAGCCACAATCTGGCCCCACTCCTCACTCGGCAAGCCGAAAACCGCGATCTCCTCGATCGCCTGATGGCCCTGCAGGCAGGCTTCTACCTCCGCAGGAGCAATATTCTCGCCACCGCGGATGATCATATCGTCTTTGCGGCCCACCAGAAACACGTAGCCCTCGTTATCAATATAGCCGAGGTCCCGGGTATGCAGATAGCCGTCCGTATCGACCGCAGCCCCGCCGGAAACTCCACCGGCGTAGCCCTTCATGATGCGCGGGGTCCGGACGAGAATCTCGCCTGTCTCTCCGTCCGGAAGCGACGCACCACTTTCGTCCGCAATGCGAATCTCCACGTCGGGAAGCGGGCGACCAATCGAGCGCAGACGCTTGAGCACCAACTCATCAGCATCGGCATCGCCAACCAGACGGTGGTCTTCGGGGCCGAGAATCGTCAAGGTCGATGTTGTTTCGGTCTGACCGAAAGCATTCACGAAACCGCAACCCGCCGGAAAGGACTCGATAGCCCGTCGAATCACCGGGAAGGGCATCGGAGCGCCGCCGTAGGAGAGGTTCTCCAGACTTGAGAGATCGGTTTTATGGAAGTCCGGATGGTCGAGAAGCTTCTTCATCATCGTGGGCACAACAAAGGCGTGCGTTACCTTCTCGCGCGCCACGGTAGCCAACCATTCCCCCGCTTCAAATTGCGGAAGCAGGACAATCTTCCGCCCGGCCCAGACCGAGCTCATGATATTGGTGGCTCCGGCGATATGGTAGAGCGGCACGCATAAGAGTGCGGTCCCGCGGGGACTGCCGTCGGCCATCTCCACGTTGCCCACGACATAGGCGGTGAAGTCGCCATGCGTCAGCATCACCCCTTTGGGCAGGGAGGTCGTCCCGCTTGTGTACATCAAGATGGAGGTATCGGACTCCTCGACATCGACCTCCGGTGCCTCAGCATCGCCGGCAGCGACAAGATCATCAAATGACGATTCGCCCTCGCCTGCCTCCGACAAGGGAAGCAGTGTGAGGTCTGCCGGCAACGAATCTGCCAATCGAGCCAGAGTGTCGCGATAGCGCTCCTCAAAAAACAGCACGGCTGGAGCAGCCTTGTCGATCATATGCTCCAACTCATGCAGCTTGGCGCGATAGTTAAGCGGCACAAATGTCGCGCCTGCGGCCGCTGCGCCGTAATACGCTGTGACATAGCGATGCGAGTTGGTGGCCAGAACCGCTACCGGCCTCTCCAGACCAGCGCCATGCGCGCGCAGGGAGGCCCCGAGGCTGCGGACTCGCTGCGCCAGAGCGTCGTAGCTGAAGCGATCTGCTCCATCGACCAGAATCTCCTGGTCAGGGAACATCATTGCAGGCATCGTCAGGAAGTTTGCTGTATTCATGTCTGTTCCTCTCGTAGCCTTTTCCCGAGGCGGGCCTCAAGTCGCAAGCCCTCCGCCAGCGGAAGGTCTCCACCGCGCCGCAGCGCCTCCCTTGCAGCCTTCAGGGCGGGCCCGGAAAGGATCGCGAGCGATTTCGCCAGGGAACGGGCTCGCGCCGCCAGCGTTTTCTCCGAGCAAACCCACTGCGCCAGCCCCAATCGTTCGGCCTCACGCCCCGAGATTTCGCTCCCCGCGAGCAGGACACCCGCGGCGCGCCCGGCACCGATGGCCCGCGGCAGGGTTTGGGTGCCACCCACACCCGGCAATGTTCCCAACGAGGTCTCGGGGAGACGAAAGCAAGCCGTTTCTGCCGCAATCATCAGGTCGCAGAGCAGAGCCATCTCGCAGCCTCCCCCGACCGCCATCCCGTGAACCGCCGCCATAGTCACACAGGGCAACTCACTCCATAAGCCCCAGACATCGCGTCGCTGACGAGTTTCACGCGCGGCCAAAGGAGATTCCGCCATACCGAATTCCGATAAATCGCCTCCGCTACCGAAGGCGCGGCCGGAACCCTCGACGAGCAGGACACGAACCTCCGGGGTCGCGGCCACGAAAGTCAGAGCCTCGAAAATCTGATCCCGCATCTGACGATTATAGGCGTTCAGGACCTCCGGGCGGTCCAGAGTCATGATCACCAGACCGTCGTGGCGCTCGAGGCGAATCACCTCACTCGCGTTGCTCACCGTCGAACTCCTTCCGAAGGCAGAGCCGCGGCAACCACTTGCAGGTTCGCAAAATCACCGGGCCTCGGGTCGCCGGCAAGAACGAGAAAATCCGCCGCCTCTCCCGGCGCGAACCATTGATCCACGGCATTCTCGCCGCGGATCAAGCGATGCGTCCGGGAGTGGGCGGCAAAGGCCAACCCCGGGCTCACCCGCTCCGCTTTGCCAAAATCGGCCAAGGCTCCCGAGCCCCGGCCGCACGCCGCTTCCAATACGGCATGAAAACCGGGAGGCGCGACCGGCGCATCGCTGCTGAAAGCGACCGGGACACCCGCCTCGTGGAGAGAGGACACGGGATAGAGCCATTGCCACAGAGGCTGCTCCAGCTGGCGACGGTACCTGGCCCCCCGCGCGACAAGAAATGCGGGCTGTGTGACGACCGCCATCCCCGATGCAGCCAGAGCCGCGACGAGAGCCGGTGGACAAAGCGATGCATGCTCCATTCTGTCCAGACCTCGCGGCCCCCCCGACTTTCGCGCGGGAGCTGTTGCGAGCACCTCGAGAATGGACGCCATCGCATCCGGCTCGACAGCGTGGATTGCCAGGGGGAAGCCAGCCTGTCGCGCACGCGCTACCGCCTCGCCAAACCAAGGCGATTGCACCGCCGCTGCGTCCCGCGGCAAGAGCTTGATCCCGGCAATCGAAAGCCCCGACGGGCATGAGGGGATTGCGGCCCAATCGGCATCCACACCCAACCAAAAACGGATATGTTGCGGGAGCTCCGCTGATGCGAGCAATTCCAGCCGCTCGAGATCATTGGAGGCGGTCACTTCATCAATACAAGTGATGCCGACGCGTAATAACGCCTCACCCTCCTCGCGCAAAGCCTCACGCAGACGCTGCGTATCGGCCCGCGGCAACAAGCGTGCGAGTTCGATTTCCCGACCGACCAGCAACGCTTCCTGACCAAACGCCGGGGACCAGCCCGCATTCTTCAACCAACGGCGTGCGGCGGAATTGAGCAGTGAGGCATGACGGGAGGCATGGCGAACCCGCAAGGGCCGGTTCGGGCAAGCAGCATCCAGCTCCGCCAACGTCGGGAGAGTGCCCTCTCGCAAATCCGCTTCTTCGAAACCCTCCAATCGAACCCAGCTCCCGGATTCTAGCCTAGCCGTCTCCGCGATGGAGTCGATCAGATCCTGCCGGCTATAGGGTGCCTGGGGCAAACAAGCTCTCTGCAAGCGGCGGGATGCCATCGCCACCAGATGAAGATGAGGATCGGCCAGTCCAGGCATGAGGAAGGATGTTTCCGCAGCCCGCGCCGCCGAAACTCGAAGCTCTTCGGCCGCGAGGATCCGACCCGCCCGAACCTCGATCCGATACGGCGGCAACGCCTCGATGGCGTCTCCCGAGCGCACAAGGGGACGCCCTTCCACGCGAAAATCAGCCTGATCGGTCAGGCGAGCAATCGGCGACGGCTGCGCAGCCACGCTCACCTCCGCGTTCGCACCAGAGTCACGATGCCCGCTCAGGTCCGGGATCAGGTCGAGCGCCGACGGCTCCACCGGGCATCATCACATCGATCGCCATTCCCTCATCAAACACATCGCGGCGCACACGGGCGATCGCCGCGAACTCCCCATCGACGCTATCGGGTGCGACGCTCGTCAAATGACCAACCCCGCGGCCTTCCACCTCCAGCTCGATTCCGGGGTCGCAGGCGCCCGCGACACGCAGTGCAGCCACCAACCACTTCACCTTGCCCCGAGAGGCCACTCGC
>DLYX01000402.1:8213-10656 GCA_003447545.1 Deltaproteobacteria bacterium
AACCACTTCACCTTGCCTCTGGAAGCCACTCGCTCGACCACCTCCTGGCCGAGGTAGCAGCCTTTGCGATTGGAAATCGCATGCGACAGGGAAGGTACTTCCGGCGCGAGAGTGGTCTCATCAAAATCGACTCCCTCCCGAGCGACGCCGGCCGCGATGCGTCTCCCCTCGCGTGCTCCCGGAGACAATCGCCGGGCACCGAGCGCGTCACAGCGGTCAAGAAGTGCGTTCGCATCCGCGGTGGTCGCGCACCAGACCCGGTAGCCGGGACAGCCCAGATCATCGACCCGGGAGATATGCATCAGACCGTCCACCAGCGGATGATGCCGCCGCAATTCCGGCACAGCCTCCGCCCCGAGCAACTCGCCCACGAAATCGGACACGCTCTCTCCACGGATGGCGACGGCGACACCGGGTTGCATCTCGAACTCGACATCATCGGCCACGATGAAACGCTCCAGAGCCGGCTGCAATCGCTCCCGGGCTTCCCCCGTGAGGTCGAGGAGAATTTCTTCGGAGAAAACCAGCAAATCCACAGCGGCGACAATCCTTCCCTGTTCCGTGAGAAGAAGGGCTGCCGCACCCTCACCCGGCGCAAGCCCGGTGATGTCATTCGAGAGCATTCCGTGCAGGAAGCTCGAACGATCTTCGCCAAAGACCCGCAAAAGCACTCGCTCTGCTTCCAGTTCTACCGACGTTCCTGCGTACTCTGCCATGTGCGAACTCTAACATCATCAGAGCCCTGCGCATCAAGCCGGCATGGCAGCGTTCACCGCATCAATTTGTAGATCGGAGCGAATGTGGCGCGGGTCTCTTCGGGGAGAGGCACAAGATCGCCCAGCAATCTCGCGCCCCAGACAATCTTCGCCGTCCGTTCTACCAAATGCGCCACCTGCATGGCCTTCTCCGGCGACCCGCCCACCGTCAGCAATCCATGGTTGGCCATCAGAACAGCACCGCGATCGCCCAGCCACGAAGCCACCTCTTCACCCAGCTCATCGGAGCCCGTCAGTTGGTAGTTCGCTACCGGAACATCCCCTCCGACGAATACATCGAACTCTTCGACCACACACGGGATCGCCTGGTGGGTGATCGCGAACATCGTCGCGAACATCGCGTGGGAGTGGATCACGCCGCCCAATTCGGGATAGCGACGCAGACAGGCGAGATGCAGGGCCTTCTCGGTCGTCGGACCGCGGGAGCCCTCCAGCACCTCGCCATCGAGGTCGACGACCACCAAGTCTTCGAGCTGCATCTTTTCGTAGCTCAGCGAGGACGGCGTCATCACGACATTTCCGTCGGGCAAGCGCGCCGAAAGATTGCCGGAGGTTCCCTCCACCAACCCGGAGCGCAGCATCTCCTGCGCGGTCGCCAGAAGTGCCTCCTTGATCTCCGCTGCCGTCCGATCGCTCACGCCGGGTTAATCCTGACTTCCGGGGAGGTCGTAGAGAATGCCCATGGCATCGGATGCCGACGCGCCGCGATGTACAATTTCCATGAAAGCACGCGTGATCCCCGACGGATTCTCGTGCTGAATCACATTGCGGCCGTAGACAATGCCCGAGGCACCTGCCCCCATCAGATCCACAGTGCGCTGGAAGATCTCCTCTTCCGACGCCTTGCCTCCACCCCGGACCAGAACGGGACATCGACCGGCTGCCTCAAGGACTTTCGGGTAGTCATCAGGGTCATCGGTCGGGTCTGCCTTGATCAGATCCGCGCCAAGTTCGACCGCCTGACGCACCAGAGTGCGCACGGTGGCCATATCTCCATCGACCGCGAAACCACCTTTGCCGTCGGGCTTCATGGCGATCGGTTCGACCATCAGCGGCATCCCCAGAGCTTCGCAATCCGGTTGGATGCGAAGGAGATTTTCTACACATTGTCGATGTAATTCCGTCTCCTCGGGAATCAGCAGAAGAAAGATCACGACACACGCGGCGTCAGCACGGACAGCGCGCTCCACCGGTGACTCCATGAGCGTGCAAAAAAGCTCCGATGGCGGATTGGGGCCATAAACGTTCGCGACATCGGCGCGATATACCAGCGAGGGTTTCTGACGACCTGGAACATTTTGCAAAAGATGCGCCTGCCCGGGAGCCAATTGCACAGCATCGGGGCCGGCATCCACGATCGTGGCGACCGCGGCTTCCATATCCTCGATCCCGGCAAGAAAGCCTGGCGTGTTGAAGATTCCATGATCGATCGCGACGTCAAAACATTTTCGATCGGCGCCAAGAAGTCGCTCCATACGAGGCTGATTGCTCATTCGGTCTCTCCGTAGGTCTCCTGCAGGTAATCGATGATTTCGGCGGACTCGAAGAGTGCTTGGCCAGTATTCGGGTCCCGCAAGAAGGGCACCTGCATCTGACCTGAAATCGCCAGAAACTCGGGTCGGCTCGGGCTGTCCTTGGCCACATTGCGCAAGATATACGGAAGTTCC
>DLYX01000180.1 GCA_003447545.1 Deltaproteobacteria bacterium
GTCGGGGCTCCAGATGGAACGAGAGCCGAACGCGGAACTCCTGTCAGAATCTCGCGCAGGGAATCCCCCCAATCAGTTGCAACACTCGACGGACCCCGCGCGCGCAAAACCGCGGCCCTGGCCGAGTCTCCCAAACAGCGCCGACGTAGCGGCGAACGCACAAGCTCCACAACAGTTTCCTCCCATGCGGGGAGCGTATCTGCCAGTCGAGCAAGCCGCCCGTCCAGAGTCCCCCGGAGGAATTCAGGACTCGGACTCGCCACCGTGGGCACACCCACCAAAGCCGCCTCGAGAAACTTCACATCACTCTTGGAGGCATTGAACCGTCCGGAAGTTTCCAAAGGTGCGAGATTCACCTGCATCCGGGCGAGTTCCGCCGGAAGTTCACTCCAACCCAGCAGCGGTACCTGATCGATCCGGTGCTCCAACGGCCTCAAGATCGGAGGTATCCGCAGGGGGCCACCCAGCGTCAGGCCCAGCGCCGGAATTTCCTTCATAGCCCCCGCCAAAGCCGGCGCGATGGCGGCCAAATCGCCGTCATGGGTATCTGTGCCCGAAAAGTATCCCATCCGCGGGGCGTCCCCGGCGCCGGTCGAGCAGCGTTGAGAAATGTCTTCCAGCAGAGAGCCCGTGGAGTTCCGCAACAGAAATCCCGGTAACCCGAGATCCTCTGCGGCTGCGATCAAACCGGGCGAAGAACCGATAATGGCGTCGCAAAAACTGGCCGTTCGAGCGCACGCCATTGCCGACTCTCGAAAGCCCTGCGCGAGCGCTCCGTCTTCATGTTCGAGTGCCGGGGCATCCAGAACCCACTCAGGATGAAAAATCAGATCATCCGCAGAAAAGACGACCGGCAAATAATATTTACGCGCTTTTCGCAGCAACCGCTCCACGGCCGCATCATAGGGCGTCCGAAACAGAATCATGAGATCCGTGTGTCGCATCTCTTCGTCGACCTCAGGTGCGGCATAGTGCAGAACCCGAGAAGAAACCCCGATCAATCCCAGCGATTCGGCCGCATGATGCACTCGGTAGCGCAACGGTGCGCCATCAGAAGCGCTCAGGAAAAGGACGCGGAGGCCCTCCAGCGCCGGTTTCTTCGGCGAAAACCGGCCACAAGAGTTCTCGCGCAACACCTCATCGTAGAGGCTGGTGGTTTGACGCACCTGATCTTCAATCGAGGGAAATTCAACTGCAGAGCGGCTTGCCCCCTCTGCCAGAGAGGCCTCAAGGGGTCGATCATCTGCCAGCCGTTGCAGAATTGCGGCCAGCGCCCTCGAGTCCCCGATGGGGAATCGAAATCCATTGCTTCCGTCGACGATTGCTTCTTCCGGTCCTCCACACTCACTCGCAACGACCGGCACGCCTCGCACCATGGCCTCTCGCGTGACCAGCGAAAAAGATTCGCGCATCCGCGAGGGTACGACGAGAACATCGACACCAGCGCAAACGGTATCAAGATCCACTGGTTCGAATGCAGGTGGATGCACGACATCACTACGGTGCAACTCCAAGTCCGTGCGAGGAACGCCGTAGAGAAGAAACTGAAAACGCCCGATCGGAAGCTCGCGGATCGCAGCGCCCAAATCGGCCAGACCCTTTTCTCGATTCCCCGCCCCGCCAAAAAAACCGATCCGAAGAATTCCCGGGAGCGACTCCTTTTCAGGTGCGTCGCTGCTCGGTCGAGCCGTGCCATTGGGCGAAATTTCGAGGCGCTCCTCCGGGAAACCCTGCGCCAGCAAACTGTCGTAGAGAAAATTTGACGGCACAAGAAAGCGATCCACGAGAGGAAGGGCGGCTGCAAGAGCCTCACGGCGAGCCTTGAAGTCATACGAATCGCAACCGGAGCAGCCCTCGGGCCGTAGCGGCATCGAACAGACTCGATCCGATGGAGACAATCCGAACAGGCATGGACAAAACCACCACCAATCATGCAACGTAACCACGATCGGGACTCCTGCCACCGAGGCTGCCTGTAAAAGTCCGATGCCCAATCCCTGAAGGCCATGCACATGCAAAATATCGGGCCGAACCTCGGCAAGGAAATCGGCAAAAGCAGGCTCGGCCTCGAGATTTCGATATCCCTGGGCCGAGAATGCCTCGAGCCCGCTTCCGAGATTGATCCGCCAAAGCGGCGAGCCTTCCCAGATCTCTCGCTGCACCTCCCCCACGGGCACTTCAGGTGTGGCGCGACCAACCAGGAGCGAGACGGAATGGCCTGCCTCACGAAACTGAGCGGACAAACTCCGGCAAACCTGGATCGCACCTCCCCGAAAATCGGGGAGGTAGAGTGGTGCTGCCATGGCGATACGCATCTGAGAAGAACACAGCTTTACGGCGTCAATCCGGCACTCTCAAGAGATCCGCCCCGCGTCCATGGCAGGATGCCCTATTTTGTCCTAAATAAGGAACTTCCCATGAGCGGTATTTATCAAGGACCCGGGCGACTCGGTCGCTGGCAACGCCTCGATTCCGAAAAGCTGACGCAAAATCGCATCTTCGGCGTCCGCAAAAACACCAGTCGCTCCCCAAGAACCGGCCAGCGGCACGACTTTTTCGTTCTCGAGACCGGAGATTGGGTCAATATCGTTCCTCTCACATCCGCTGGCGAAGTCGTCCTGATTCGCCAATTTCGTCATGGCGTCGAGGACTTCACACTGGAAATACCCGGTGGGATGCTCGATCCGGAAGATCCGTCACCCGGGGATGGCGCACTCCGGGAAATGCGCGAGGAAACTGGATACGATTCGGCTCGGGTCGAACCCCTCGGCATCGCACACCCCAATCCTGCCATTCAGGGCAATCGCTGCCATATGTTCGTGGCCCACGACTGCACGCTGCGGGGTGCGACCAATTTCGATACAACCGAAGAAACCGAGGTGCTGCTCGCCCCGCTCAGCAGCATACCGGACCTGATTCAAAGCGGGAAAATTTCCCACGCATTGGTTCTTTGTGCATTTCACTACTTGAGCCTGCAACGAGGCGTATCCAACCCGTGACGACCGAATCGAAAAGTATCGATCTTTCGGCGGCCGCGCTGGAAGCGCTCCCGCAGGCGATCGCCATCCTCGACACCAAAGGGACTGTCGTTCAGGTCAATCGCGCCTGGCGAAATCTCGAAGCCGCCTCCGGAGGAAAGCGCCCGGGCGACGCCGTTTGTGGCGAAAACTACCTTGATCGCTGGCGCTCCCATCTCGATCATCAGGAGCAAGCTCTGGCCCTCGCCGCAGCGCTGAAAGAAATTTCGCTGCAGGGTCAGCCTCCTTCCGATTTCCAACTCGAGTACAGTGTGCCGGGCCTGCCGGGCCAAAAATATTTTCGTCTGCATCTTTTTCCGACGGGGGCCGTCGGCAACCATATTTTGCTCATCCGGGAGGACGTAACCGCCGAGCACATTCGGAGCCTCCGTGCGAGGCCCCTTCTCTCCGTCGAGGAAGCCCTTGCCCTGCGCGACAATACAGAGTCCATGGCCGAACGTGCCCTCGGCATGCTTCACGAGGCCG
>DLYX01000544.1 GCA_003447545.1 Deltaproteobacteria bacterium
CCGCCCGCGCCCCCTGCGCCCGGGCCCGTCAATGCAGAGTTCGAGCGGCTTGGTGGTGGTTTGGCGGATACTGGTAAACGAACCCCCTAAATCCATACACGGGGCAATATTCTCGAGCTGGTCACAAAGGTCTGTTTGGTAGGGGGCGTCGGGGCAAGGCGGGGCGACAAGAATGGCGAAACCGACACCCGCATCCGCTGCCCGGTCGGCAAGCGTGCGAACCCCCGAGAGGGCCTGCGCCCGCGCATCGGCAATTTCGGCCTGTGACCGTTTCAGAGGAGGAGGGAAGAGGCGTGCGCTCCTCGATCCGGCTTGCTGCGGTGTCCCTGTCCACCAGGCATGAATCGCCGAATTGCTCAGAAGCCCGGAAGCTGGCGGCAGGGTCTGGGCCAGGGCAATGGTGCCTTCGTCGCGCAGCGCGCCGACCGGGTCGAGCACCAGAACGACGATATCGGGTTGGAAAGCCAGCCCGCGCTTTTCCAGAAGTTTTTCCTGTCGGGCAATACTGTAGCCGGGAATCTGCCCATTGATGACAGAGACGCGCTGACCTCGCCTCTGGTCTGCCAGATGCGCCAGCCGAACGGAAAGTCGGTCGCCCCGTGCCACACCGATCCCGTCGGCCAATTGGCCTCCGAGGAGAAGAACGCGGACTTCTTCCGCACGTTTCTCGAGGGGCCATTCCTGATCAGCCAGGCCACTGGCGTTGATCGTGACTGGAGCGCTCCATGCCGCCCCGTCGCAGGGGTCGAGCGTGAGCGTCAATCCGGGACGGAAAGTCCAGCCGAGGTCGGCATCTGGTTGGAGAAGATAGTTTTCTCCGTCGGCACAGACGTTCGGGCCCTGAATTCGGGCGATCCCCTCAACGAGAAAAAATGAGAAAAATAACCCGAGAGCCGCCATCAGCAGCCTGGGCAGAGGTTGGGGGGGGCCGTGGATCTCGCCTCGGGCGGAATGGTCGCTGGGGGCGCTCATTGGATATAGCCCAGAGCGCGCAAACGCTCACGCAGAGCTGGGTCCTTGATTTCGGGCAGGGCACTGACTTTCTCGCCGGGGTAATGCCAGAGGCATAGATGAATGCCGCGCTCGGGTTTGTCGCAAGGTGGCTCGGACGGACTCTCGAGGTCCGCGCTATTGAGGTCGACGGTGGCGGCGTCCGACCGTTTCCCCGAGGCCCCGAGCGAAATGCGCAAGGGGGTGTTCTTGCCCGCGGCATTGCGGTCACTGAATGCGACCAGATCCCTGTTCCCGAGATTGTTGGAGTCCTTGAGGCGATCAAAGCGCAGCCCGAATCCGGTGGCGGGCCCTCGGATCTGCAGCCGGCGTCCGTCCGGAGATAATTGCAGGACCCCTTTTTCGCCACGACGGTCGAGGGTGAGGAACGTGGCGGAGACCGGCGCACTGCTCATTTCGATCTCTATTTCGCGATTGTCTGCGCCCGTGACTTGCATCTGGAAGCCTCGCTCTCGGAGGATGCTTCGGGCCTGGCGCAGGTCACGCATCAATTCCGCAGTGGTCGTGCCCTCGGGGAGAGTCGCGTAAGCCTCTCCCGGGTCAGCCTCAAGGTCATACCCCTCGACCTCGGCGGCATTCAGGCTTTCGACAATTTTTGTATGGCCACGACGAATGGCATAGCGGGTCGGGAATTGCGCTTGTGTGGCTGTAGCGATGAAATCCCTGGGCGTCTGATCCAGCGTCCGCCCGAGCTTCTCGCCCTGGAATTGATCGGGTGAGGGCAGGTTCATCCAGTCGAGAATGGAGGGCGCGAGATCGATACCCTGTACCGTCCGCTCGACGACGCGGCCACTCTCGGCCCCGCCAGGAAGCTTCACGACGAGAGGAATATGCAGCAATTCCTCGTAGAGACTTTGCCCGTGAAAAAAGCTGCCATGGTCCCAGAGCTCTTCGCCGTGATCGGCGGAAATGACGATCAGTGTGTCATCGAAGATTTTCTTGCTCTTGAGTTCCTGCAGGAGTCGGTCGATCTGCGAGTCGATATAGCGAATGCCGGCATCATAGAGTGCGATGATTTTCTTTTGATCTGCCGCGTTGTATTTTCCGGCGGCCGCGCCTTTGTCATCCTTGAAGGTGTCGCCGACGGGGCCGCGGTAATTCTTGTCGACGAAGACGTCGCGCCAGCGAGCCGGTGGGCGGTAGGGCGTATGTGCATCCAGAAAGTGCAGGTAGAGCGCGAAGCGATGCTGCTCATGGTCGGACAGCCACGCGAGAGCCTGATCCGTGATATTGTCGGCGGTCAGCGCGCCACTGATGATACGGTCGAAGGTGCCGGGAGGATCGGCATGCGCTCCCTGACTGAGCCATAATGGAATCCACGCATTGTTGATGAAGGCGGCACTCGGGATTCCTGCATCACTGAAAGGTGCGGTCAGAAGAGGTTCGTCCCGACTGGGAAAAAGTTGCGAAGTAAAGATCTGCGGAATCGACGGCAGGGTCATCGGCGCATTGGCATAGGCGTGCGCGAAGCGGATTCCCTTTTCGGAAAGACCATCGATGGTTGGTGTCGTGGGGTGGGGGTAGCCGTAGGCACCCACGTGGTCTGCCCGGAGGCAATCGATCGTGATAAAAAGAAGGTTGGGCGAGTCGAGGGAGGCTCGGGTTTGGGTGATTCGGGGTGTACTCCAGTACACAACCGAGATCTCGGCTTCTTCCACAACTTCGGAACTCGTCTCGAAGCGCAGCGTGCCGCTTCGTCCCGCCAGTTTTCCGAGGTCGACCTTCTCGTCGAACCAGGTTCGATCTTCACTCCGGTCTTTCAGCTTGATGCGGCGCTGATAGATGACCTCGCTTCCGGACTCGTCATCGAACCATATTCTCGCGGTGACCGGTTGCGAGAGCTCGGGCGACTCAACGGCAAAGACGAGGGCAGAGGCGCTGATTCCGAATTGGAGGATCGCATTCTCCGGGACTTTCACCGGGTAGCCGGCTGCCGCCGGAATTTTCATGCGCACAGCCGTCCGGGTCTGACCGTGAGCTCCCCGCATGACGGCTTCGACATTTTTTTGAGGTTGCTCATCACCGGCGACAAGGCCGACAAGATCAAAAGCCGGCACAGTCGGGACCACAGCCCATGCGGTCGTGGTCATCCAGAGGAGGCATGCAAGCCCCATCCAGAGACAAGAGCCCGGATGATCGCTACGGAGCCGGGGAAAGTTCTTCCCGAGCGCGCGGCGCTTGTGGGGCGGGATTGGAGTCATCAGTCCCGGGGCGCCTCTGTCGATTGGTTGGCGTTTTTTTGCTGCCGAAGCAGCGCAACTTCTTGTGCAAGTAATTTGATCTGCAGGCTCATCCCGGAAAGTCGGACAGCATAATTCAGAGAGAGGATGAGAAGAAAAAGCAGACCGAAGAAAAACAGCGTCGAGCTTGGTGTCCAAGCTCCGATCGCTTCCGTGAGTTGTCGCAGAACCTCCAGCGAGCCGGTGACGATCAGCATCCCCGTCGATACGAGAATCCAGATCGGGGAATACTCCTCGCGCAATCGACCG
>DLYX01000467.1 GCA_003447545.1 Deltaproteobacteria bacterium
GTGCGAAAAGCTAACTTCAGGCCGTTGAGTTGAGCGACGCCTTCGTCGATTGGATGATTCAGAACTTCACCTCCGGCACAGCTTGGGCGGCTTTCGGGACTTCAAAATAAGTCTGCTTTTCGAAGCCGAAACAGCCGGCAAAGAAATTTGTCGGGAAGCTTTTGATCGTCACATTATAGGTGCGGACGGTTTCGTTGTACCGCCGTCGCTCGGTTGCGATGCGGTTCTCGGTCCCGGCGAGTTCGTCCGAAAGCCGAATGAATTGCGCGTCCGATTTCAGCTGAGGGTATGCCTCGGAGATAGCCAGAAGCCGCGATAAAGCCCCTGTCAGTTGGTTGGAAGCATCGATTTGTTGGGGGCGACTTCCGGCGCCGATCAGCTTGGAGCGTGCATCGGCGACTGCCGTAAAGATTTCCTTTTCCTGCGCAGCGTAACCTTTGGTGGTTTCGACCAGATTGGGGATCAAGTCGTTGCGTCGCTGGAGCTGGTTCTCGACCTGCGCCCATGCTGCATCGATCGCCTCGCGCTCCTGCACCATCGTGTTGTAGCCGCAGCCGGAGAACATCGTCGCCAGCAAGATGGCAAATGCCGGGAGAAAAGGTGAATTTCGGATTCTTGTTGTCATCGCACTCTCTCTTGTTCTGTCGCAGGTTTTGCTTCCCGCAGGCTTTCCCTGGTGTTCGGGGAGAATTACCAACTACCACCGCCACCGCCACCACCGAAACCACCGCCTCCAAATCCGCCAAAGCCCCCACCACCGCCTCCGAAGCCTCCGCCAAAGCCTCCCCCGGAACCGCTCCCGAAACCGCCGTGGTGAGAGCGTCGGCCGAGATGTGAGCCGAGAAGCGCTCCGCCAAGCATGCTGCGGTAAGAGGTGCCAAAGCGCATGAAGGCGACCCAGACCAGAATGATGAGCACTCGCACGATGGAGTTTTTCTCTTGGGGTTTCTGGCGGCGAGCGGCCATCTTGGGAACCCCGGTCAGCTTGACGCCGTTATCTTCGGCAATTCGTTGGGCCATAATCGCCGAGGCGTTCACGACATCTGCCGCATAATCGCCGGCACGAAATGAGGGGCGGATGACCTTGTCTCGCAATTCACCGATGAAGCCGTCGGGAAGCGCGCCTTCGACACCGTAGCCGGTCAAGATCTGAAATTTGCGATCCTGTGTCGCGATGAGAAAAACGACCCCGTTATCCTTGCCTGTAGCTCCGGGCTTGTAGGCTTCGGCAATCGCCATCGCGTAGTCGAAGATAGGTTCTTCGCCGGTGCTGCCAACAATCACGATTGCGATCTGCGCGCCGGTTTTTTGCGAAAGTTCTCGGTCGAGCTGGATTAGTTGCTGCCGCGTTTTTGCCGGGAGGATTCCCATGGTGTCCGTGACCGGACCCTGCGGTGGCGGAACTTCGATAGCGGCTGAGGCCGTGGCGGCATAAAGCAGGCTGCCGAGCAGGACTGCGATGCCGGCTGCGCCAAGCGGCGTGCGACGATCAGCCCTCATGCTGGTCGACCCACTGGACCAGAGATTCCACCTCGGAGGCGGTGTCTCGGAGGAGATCGTGAAGCGAGACCTCTTCCGGCCAGGATTCTGCGCCATCGCGAATTTTCTGGAGCCTGCGCAGGCTGATCAGGCGAAGTGATTGGCGGGCTTCGATACGTTCAAGAAGATCGAGTCCCTTGGCGTCCTCCTGCATCAGCGCTCGCTCGATGATGGTGAAGCTCGAGAGCAGGCCCATCAACCCTTCGCGGACTTCTTTGGCTCCGGGCCGGTGCATGATCAGCGCACGCAAGCGAAGTAGTTTGCCGCGGGCCTCGCGCTCGGCTTCGTCTCGCAGTCTGGCCGTTGAAACCTGAATTTCGGATACGAGATCGTCGCCCGCGAGCATGCGATGTCGCCGCGCGATATCGGCAAGTTCGATCGGGAAAGAGTCTCGGGCGTCCCTCAGAAACGAGGGCGCGATGACAAGCGGCGTTGCGAGGCGAAATGTCGGGCTGGCCTGCGGGCGGAGCAACTCGCCGATCAGCTCGAGATCGGCGAATGCGACGTCGTGAAGAACGACAAGCAGGTTGATATCGGAATGTTCCGGGCGGAAGGTATCATCAGCCGCACTGCCATAGACCGCAAGGCAGGCGAGGTTGCTCCCCAGGGCCTGAGACAGCGTCTGGCCTAAATTGTCGATGGCGGCATGTATCGTCGAATCACTGGGCATCCTCGCATTCTACAGGATTTTCAGTCCGTGGAGAATCACCAGGACGACAAGAGTGGGGGTGATCCACCGAATGGTAAACGTCCAGACGGCGGCGAGCCTGACGCCTCCCCCAGGTAGGGCGCGAAAACCGGCTTCGCGGTCCTCCTTGCTGACCAGCCATCCCGCGGCGATGGCGATCAGAAGTCCGACCACCGGCAGCATATAGCGGGTCGTGAGGTTGTCCATGAAATCAAGAAAGGCACCATCGAACGCCGAAAACATCCCGAGAATCCAGACGGCGATACCCACGCCCACCGCGGCGAGCGGCCGCGGCACGGAAAACCGGTCGACGGCCACCGCGACGACAACTTCGAGAAGCGAGATTCCCGACGACCAGGCGGCCAGAACGAGGAGCGCGAAAAATGCGATCGCGACGAAAGCGCCGCCGGGAATCTCGGCAAATAGTCCGGGCAGGGTGATGAAAACCAGTCCCGGCCCCGCGCCGGGTGTCGCTCCCATGGCAAAGACGACGGCGAAAATGACCAGGCCTGAGACGATAGCGATGGTTGTATCAAGAAAGGCGATCGCAAACTGGTCGCGGATCAGGTGGGCATCGCTATCCAGATAAGACCCGTAGGTCATCATGGCGCCCATGCCGAGGGACAGGGTGAAGAAGGCATGGCCGAGAGCCTCGAGGACGGCGTCGGCGGTGATCTTGGAAAAATCGGGTTGGAAGAGAAAGCCAGCGGAGGCGTCAAGGCCGCCGGCGGCGGCGACATAGCCAAGAAGGCCCAGTAGAATCACCATCAGCGCGGGCATCAGGACCTTGCAGGTTCGCTCGATTCCCTGCTGCACTCCGCCCGCGATCACGCCGACGACCATGACCATGAAGATGGAGTGCCAGAGTGCCGACGTCTCGCGGTCGCTGGCGAGTGCTTCGAAGGTCGCCGCGGCCCCATCGGGATGGGTAGCTGCGAGTTGAAGGGAAATCGCCAGATAATGCAGTGCCCAGCCGGCCACCACGGAATAGAAGGAGAGAATGAAGAAGCCTGAGGCGACGGCAATCGCGCCTGCGGTTGCACTGACCAGCCTTCCCGACCAGCCCGAAGCCTCTGTCAATTTCTGCAGACTGCCCAGAACATCGCTGCCACCGCGTCGGCCAATGATCATCTCGGCATAGAGCAGAGGC
>DLYX01000393.1 GCA_003447545.1 Deltaproteobacteria bacterium
GTCTGCACGAATCCGCCCACAGACGATTGTTCCTGCGGGCATTAATCGCGAGAAGGAAGAGTTATGAGCCGTTTTGATTTTGATCTTTTCACGATCGGTGCCGGGTCCGGAGGCGTCCGCGCCAGCCGTATGGCAGCGAGTTATGGGGCGCGCGTCGCGGTTGCCGAAGAGCAAAGGTTGGGGGGCACCTGTGTCAATGTCGGCTGCATCCCCAAAAAACTATTGGTCTACGCCTCACATTATTCCGAAGATTTTCATGACGCTGCAGGGTTCGGATGGACCGTCGGAGAAACCTCCTTCTCGTGGTCGGCCCTGATTGCGAACAAGGACGCGGAAATCCTCCGCTTGAACGGGATCTACCAGTCCATTCTGGAGACAGCCGGCGTCGAGATCATTCACGGTCATGCGAAGCTGGTGGATCCGCATACTGTCTCGGTCGATGGCAAGCTCCATACGGCCAAACACATCCTTCTCGCGACGGGTTCGTCGCCCGTTTGGCCGGAGATCGAGGGCTCCGAGATCGCGATTACCTCCGATGAGATGTTTGCGCTTCCCGATCAGCCCGAGCGGATTCTCGTCGTTGGGGGCGGCTATATTGCGGTGGAATTTGCCGGCATCATGCGGGGGTTGGGATCGTCCGTGACGCAGATCTATCGCGGGCCGCTTTTTCTGCGTGGCTTTGATAACGACGTCCGCGCGGCGCTGGCTGAGGAGATGCGAAAGAAGGATATCGATCTGCGCTTCGACACGGACGTGGTGCGACTCGAGCGCATGGAGACCGGGATCCGAGTCGTTCTGAACAACGGCCAGGAGCTGGAGGTCGATCAGGCTCTCTATGCGATTGGTCGTCGTCCCTTGACCCGCGATTTGGGTCTGGCTGAAGCCGGTGTGGCGGTCTCTCCCCAAGGAGCTGTTCTGGTGGACGAATACAGCTGCACCAATATTCCGAGTGTCCATGCGATTGGCGATATTACCGACCGGATTCAGCTCACTCCTGTGGCCATCCATGAGGGCATGGCCCTCGCGGCGACGCTTTTCGATGGCCGACCGACCCCGGTCGACCACGCGAATATACCTTCGGCTGTGTTCAGTCAGCCCAGTTTCGCATCCGTCGGGATGACCGAGGAAGAGGCTCGCGAGGTATCTACGGAGGTGGAGATTTTCCGATCTCGTTTTCGCATCTTGAAGCATACCCTCACGGGCAGCGATGAAACCATGATGATGAAGTTGATTGTCGAGCGGAATAATCGGCTTGTTCTCGGGTTGCATGTGCTGGGTCCCGAGGCGGGGGAAATCGTGCAGGGATTTGCGGTGGCGATCAAGGCAGGACTGACCAAGGAGCAATTTGACGACACCGTCGGGATCCATCCGACGGCCGCCGAGGAACTGGTCACCATGCGGACGCCGGTAGGCGAGTAAACTTCCGGTTGGCAGAGCTGCATTGGTTGGTTAACTCTTGGCCATGGCACGGATCAACGAGAACTATCTCAAGCTGCAGGCAGGTTATCTCTTTCCCGAAATCGGACGCCGCGTCGGTGCGTTCAGCAAGGAGAACCCGAAGGCCTCGATCATCAAATTAGGTATCGGCGATGTGACCGAGCCTCTGGTCCCTGCGGTGGTCGAGGCGATGCATGCCGCGGTTGACGAGATGGCAACTCAGGCTGGTTTTCGGGGCTACGGCCCCGAGCAGGGCTACGACTTTCTGAATGAAACCATTCGGGAGCATGATTTTGCGGCTCGCGGAGTCGAGCTGTCTGCGGATGAATTATTTATCTCGGACGGATCGAAATGTGATAGCGGCAATATTCAGGAGATCTTCGGGCTCGATAATATTGTCGCCTTGACCGATCCGGTCTATCCCGTCTACCTCGACACCAATGTCATGGCTGGTCGCAGCGGCCCTGCGGGTGATGACGGCAAATATGCAGGAATCGTCTATATGCCGGCGACTGCTGAAAACTCCTTTACGCCGACGCCTCCCGATGTTCCGGTCGATCTGATTTATCTATGCTCCCCGAATAACCCGACAGGGATGGCTGCGACCCGGGAGCAGTTGGCGATGTGGGTGGCGTACGCCAAGGAGAATAGCGCGGTCATTCTCTTTGACGCTGCGTATGAGGGCTTTATCTCCAACCCGGATATTCCGCACTCGATCTATGAGATCGAAGGCGCTCGAGAAGTGGCCCTGGAATTTCGAAGCTTCTCGAAAAGTGCCGGATTCACCGGGACACGTTGCGCCTTTACCGTCGTTCCGAAGGAAGTCATGGGAACGACCGCCGCAGGCGACAAGGTGCCGCTCAACGGACTGTGGAACCGTCGGCATTGTACGAAATTCAACGGGGTCTCCTATCCCGTCCAGCGCGCGGCTGCAGCCGTCTATACGCCCGAGGGGCGACAGCAGACGCGCAAGATCGTCTCGTTCTATATGGAAAACGCAGTCCGGATTCGTGAGGGACTTGCGGACTCGGGGTTCGAAGTCTTCGGTGGGGTGGATGCACCCTATATCTGGTTCCGGACGCCGACCGGCACGACTTCGTGGGACTTCTTCGATCAATTGCTGACGCAGGCCGAAGTTGTCGGGACGCCTGGGTCAGGCTTTGGCCCTTCGGGTGAGGGGTATTTCCGACTCAGTGCCTTCAACTCTCGGGAAAATGTCGAAGAGGCGTTGCGCCGGATCTCTGCGGTCTCCTGGTAGGAGAGGAATCGGCCGGAGGAAATGTCAGGGGTCGACCGGCCTTCTCCATACTTCGTATCGATCGCTCATCAAAATTTTCTTGCACCCAGCGTCCTGAGCAGTCTCGCGTATCTCGTCTGTCCAGGGGGTCCCGCGGTGAAAGACGACCACATCGATTTCCCGATCGCGAAGAATTTGCCGGAGGGCCGTGGGCCCCATCCGGAACCTTTCCATGCCTTCGACGTACTGCATGAGTTTCCAGCGCTTTTGAGACTCACGCCATCCGAGGTGGGCACCTAGTCGGTGAGCCCAATACAGGCGATTCAGATAGGGGTAGTCGTGGCCGCGGGAGACCGGAATCCAGGTCGCGATGGCATCGGGAGCGAGAACAATGAGCCTGCCCGCGCTTGCGGCCGAAATTTCTCGCGCCAGATCGAATTCGGCTGGAGGGACTTTCAGTCCGGGGAACCCGAAGCGCACTCGATTTTCGGGGCGCATCGTACTGGTGGGGCCAATAAACGCTGCCACCAGGAGGGCCAGTACTGCCGTGCCCGTCAGGAACCCGCGGAGGCGTGCGGAGGTGGCGCAGGCGAGCAAGCTCAGGAGGCCCGCGGCGGCAATGGCCGCAATCGGGATTGGCCAGAAAAAAAGACGCCAGGGTTGAAAGGTTGGCACGACGGTATCGAGGACCCAGCTTGTCATTGCGGGCGAGAGACGGACCAGGCTCAGTCCCAGAAGAACGATGGCGGCCGAGCGCCGTAACAGGCTGCCGTGGGGCGCAAGCCATGCCGCCCCGAGGACTCCGGCCAGAAGGAGCCAGAAACTGGGGCCACTCCCCAATACCTCCGTGAAGGCACTGATGACGTTCATAGGACCCCCAAAAGCATCGCAAGAGCCACGGGATAGAGTGCGGTCAGCAGTCCGCAGAACATTGTCTGTGCCGATTTTCGATCAGGAGACGAGGAGGCGACGAGTACGCCGATCAGGGCGACTGGTGCAATCACGATTCCCGTCGAGGACACCCCGGTCGATGCGACCATCGCAAGAAGAAGGACACACCAATTCCTTCCCGTGGGCGTGCGCATGTAGTGAAAGCCCGAGGCAATCATCATCGGAAGCACCGCTGCAAGCAGGATGCCCTTCCCCTGATGAATGCGAACAAAGGCAAAATTCCCATACCCTCGGTGACTCTCCCCGAGCGCGAAGAGGATCAGAATTGTGAAAATTGTGCCCAGAAGCCATTGCCGCGGCCAGAAGATCTTCTGCAGTTCCGCTTGCGCGAATACGGCCAGCAGGGTGGCCCAAAAGGCGAACGCGATATGCAGCAGCGAAATCGGAGAAAAGCCGGTCGCACGGGCCAGGATGCCCGCTAGAATTTCCAGAGTATGGGAGCGGTAGGCTGCTTCAGGCAGCGGGATGTCCGATTCTGTCAGAGAACCGTCAAAGCTGAGAAGTGTCCGGTCGGGGAAGTCCGCTGCCGTCGTCGCGATATTTACGTACATGGCATCGTCAGCATCGGGACGGTGCGCACTGGCGGTAATGAATGCGATGAGAATCGCAAGGATCAGAAGTCCTCGCTCGGCTCTCGGGGAGGAAGAGGGGGATATCCAAAGCGGTGGCCGGCGGATCTCGAGCATGAGAATTCCGGTCGCAATAATCGCCAACGCCCCGGCCAGGATCTCAGGTTCGGCTGCGAACCCCGCAAGAGCAAGCATTACAAAGCTCAGAAAAAATGGAATCAACTTTTGCCAGGACGACAATTTCTCCGGCGTCGGAGGCGCCGTTGTCCTCGGGGGATCGACCGCATGAGAGCGCGCAGTCGAGCCTTTTTTGGACTGATACAGGGCTTTGGCGGCGAAACCGGCGAGGAGGGCCATCATCAGAAGGAGGACAGAGATCCCCAACTGTCGGGGTGTACCGCCGGCGAGAGCTGTGCCTTGGGCGAGGAGCGTCCAGAGACCAAAACCGACGATCGATCCGCGACTGAAGCGACTGCCCAAGGAAGATTGGCTCATGCCGAGATGTTCCCTAGTGCCGTCCAATTAATCGGCGCCCGAATCCGCTCAGGCCTTCGATTTTCCAGATGCGGCGGATTTTATTGGCGCGAGTTGGATCCTGAATTTTCTGGACAAGCCCGCGAACCCTGTCGAGCACTCGCAGCGCGCGGGTGGGAACCTCGAGGCTGGCGATGAGTTCAGGGTTGAAGGATGTGGTTCGCGCTGGATAGGGCTCGAGGTGATCCACGAGTTCCTGCCAGGCGGCGGCCGCATGTTGCGACCCCAGTTCCTGATTGGCCGCTCTTTTTGCGGCAGTCGCGAGAGCCTCGCGACCCGCGGCATCATCGAGGAGATCATAGATGCTATTTGTCCAGGCCTCGGTCTCATTGATAGCTAACCGGCCGGTGACTCCATCGATCACGACTTGTGCGTACGGCGCGACATTGGAGCAGATCGCAGGCACTCCCGTCTGTGCATAATCGAGGAATTTGATCGCGCTTTTACAGCTATTGAACCGAGACTCGTCCAGCGGGATCAGGCCGATTGCATTCGGGAGACTCTGGAGGAAAAGGCGGAAGTTCTGGTAGTTCAGATTCTTGTTCCTCTCGATATCGAGCCCTTGATCAGCCAGATAATCACCTGGAGGTCCGATCCCGATCAAGCGAACCTGATCTCCCCTGCTTGCTTGTACCTCGCGCAGGCAATCGGTGATGAAATCGAGCCGAACCGTATCGGATGAAGCAACCACAAGCGCGACACGCTCATCCTTGGTCGCGATTTCCGGGTGTGGTGCGATTGCGGGCGAGGTGTTGGGCACAACAAAAATATTCGGGTTCAACTCGCGGTAGGCTTCGCGAAGAGGCTCGGTGGCAACAGTGACCGCATCGACGGTAGCGATCGTCTCCTCGAGAATTTTGCGCTTCGCTGTCGTTGTTTTGGCAGAGAGCAGGTAGTCCGGAATCTCGGTGAGCAGATCGTCAATATCGAAGACGATTTTCTTGCCGTAACCTTGCAGCTGCCGAATCAAGGCGAGCGTCGGTTCATTGGCCTCGCGCTGGAGCACAATAATCTCGGCCCAGGCGATATCTTCCGGCAACGGGATGATCAGGTTGCCGCATCGGAAATGACCACCGAGTTGTTCACTCCATTCACGCAGTGGCTGTCGGATGCGGATATCGACCAGAGTGCTGTCGGCGACCGGCGGTAATGCGAGAATGCGTTTCCCAGTCCGGGCAGGGAAGTTCACCGGAATTTCGATGGGCTTGTCGATATTGGTGGGTCGCGCAAGAATGACGAACTGGAAGACATCGGCTTCGTCATCGTTGCAAAACTCGGTAGCGGCCGCAGTCGAAGCTGGTTGAACGGGAATTCCGGTTGCTGACACGGGCAGCACTGTCTTCGCGATTCTCTCGACGGTGAAGCCGGCGTGCGCAAAAAGTTCGAGAATGCTGTCGCGGGTAAAGAAGCGCAGATGGGTCTCGTCCATGATGCCGAGTTTGCTGTACTCGAATCGACCTTCGAGAAGCATGCTGCGCACGGCGAGATGGGCGACGTTGGGTATCGATGCGATGACGCAGCCTTGGGGGCCGAGAAGCTCGCGGGTCTGGCGTAAAATCGTCTCCGGGTCAGCAATATGCTCCAGCACATCGCCAAATGTGACGAAATCAAATGCCGAGGGGCGATCTTTGGTCTCGAGAAACTTCTCGATTGTCCCCACGAAAACGTTGTCGAGAGATTCTTTGGCGACAGCGGCGGCTTGATTGTCGGTCTCGACCCCCCAGACCTCATGGCCAAACGCGCGCAGAGCATTGCCGAAATAACCCGAAGCGCAGCCGGCCTCCAGGATCCGACAAACGCGGCCCTCGCTGGCTTCGGTCAGAAAACGAAAGGCAATTGAATGAGAGTTGTTCTCTATCGAGAAATCGATCGAGCCCTTGTAGGTCAGACTTTGGCTCTCCTCGGGTCTCGTTGCCGGGATGGTGAGAGTTTTCTCGAGATTCTGTGAGAATTCCAGAGGAGGGCTTTTGCCCTCCGGCAATCGGGAGAGAATCTCGGGCACGGGCGTCTCGGGACTGATCACTCCTAATTCCCGCAGTGTATCCAGCGCCGTCTGGAACCCGTTGCTGACATCGTCAAGCTGCTGGTCCCGCTGCTTGAGGGCGTCTACAGATTCTCGAAATGCAGCCCGCGTCTCTTCCAGTTCGTGCGCCATTTGGTTGTGCGTGGCGTAAAATAGCGAACTGCTAGCGTTGGTCCGCTCGCGGATGTGCTCAAGTGCACGGCCAGGATTGAAGGATGAGTCGACAGCCGCCCTTTGGAACACCTCCCAGGCTTCGGCCACCATCGGGTTTTCCGGAGATGTGAGTTGATGATGGCGCAAACTCGGTGCGGCAAAGGCAGACAGAGCTTCACGGCTGTCTTCAGGAGAGGTGGCGAAGGGCACGTCGAGGTGGTCCGCGATCTTCTGGCAGGTTGCTGTCGGGTTCTCGAGAATCTCTTCGAACGTTATAAACAGGCGCGGTAGGTCTCGAGTAACTTCCTCGGTGCTCAGCATCTGGGTGAGCCACAGCAACAGGCTGCGCTCCTCGGAGAACTGGTCGCGTCTTTCGAGCGAGGCCGCAATTTCGGAGGGTTTCCGCAAAACAATAATGGCTTTGGCCGCGCGAGCCTCCTTCCTCATGATATCGGTCCATAGGGGCAGCAGTCGAGCGAGCCGGGGGTCCTTGACGCCGATGACGGGCCCGCGAAGATCCTGATGGGCGATCGACCGAAGGTGCCGTTGCTCGGCAATACCACTGGCGCCATGCCACCAATCCTCGGGGAGGGCGCAGGGGTCGGCCCAGTCGGACCCCAGAAGCGTGAGAAGCTGATCGTGGACCTCGAGGACCTGGCGGTGCTCGAAAAAACCCTTTTCGTTCACGTCTTTTCGGGCTGGGACCATATCGGTTCCGAAGTCGACGCCCAGAGCGGCCAGGCACCCCGCCATCAGGGAGGTCCCCGACCGGTGCATGCCGAGCACGAAAAGAGCGATTTTTTCGTTCATGCCCAATCTTCCCTGTTGGACTCGGGGAAGTAAAACGCTTGGTCCCAACGGTCGCGCTGTTTGGCGAGTGATCCGACGGCCTTGACGGTCGTCGGATCACTCACCCGATTAGTCCGTCATCACGGCGACGCTGGTCGAGCCGCGAACAGCACCGCCGGAGTCGGCGAAATCGACATAGATGCGTGAGCCCGCCGGATCGAGAGGAATATCGCCGTTTCCTTTTACGAAAATGGAGTAGGTCGGCGTTGCGTTACTGTCGATCACGGTCGTCACGCTCGCCGCGGGCGGCCATTCAAGACAGGCGGCCGTCGCCGGGTTGGTCTCGCAGACCGATAGCTCGAGGCCGAGGTTCTGTTTGGATACCCTCGGGGTTACCGTCAGGCTGTCCGAGGCTCCAACGTTGATGGACGCCACTGCGAAGAATCCGGTCCCCGCACGACCGGGAATGTGTACGATGCCGTCATTCAGCACAGTAGCCGAAAGGGCGACGACATCTGCCGGTTGGCTCTGCGAGGCCGAAAGAAGCAGGGTATTGATACCCACGAAGACCGCTGCCGGTTCAGAATTGAGGCAGTCGTAAATCAGCTCCACATCGACGGTCTCGAAACTTTCCGTCGGGACGATCTTGAATGCCCATGTCGAGTAGTCGTTAGCCGCAATGCTGGTTGTGGGGTTGGGGCCGCTGATAGTGCCATTGGTATTCCGGTCGGTCAGATAGCTCGTGAAAATCGCCGGAATGTCGGTTCCCATGGTGATCGTACAGTTGACCGCCGGAAAATCCGAGGCGTTGACGATGGTCGCAAAGGCGCTCGCGTTGGCGTTGACCTGGACCGAGCGGCTACCGGGCAACGTGGAGCTGAAAATCACGGTGGTCCCTTGGATCACGGGAATAGTCGGGGTTGGGCTCGGTGTCGGCTCGGGGGTGGGGGTCGGCTCGGCGGTGGGCGTCGGCGCCGGGGTGGGCGTCGGCTCGGCGGGAGGCGTCGGGCCGGCGGCAGGG
>DLYX01000242.1:0-2624 GCA_003447545.1 Deltaproteobacteria bacterium
AGAAGTCCAAGGAGCTCTCCCCGTAGCCGGTCATGATTGCGGTCGGCGGCGGTGCTTTGAGGATACCTTCGTGCTCTTGCGCGATCTTCTGAAGGATTTGCAGAACCTTCACCGGGTCGGTGCCATAGGCGACGCCGATGGCAATTTCGATGCGCCGTGAGTTGTCCGAGAGTGTCCAGTTGGTGAACTCCTGGCTGATGAATCGCGAGTTCGGCACCACGCGTTCGGCACCATCGAAAGTCTGTAAAGTGCTGGAGCGGAGGCCAATTCTCTTCACTGTGCCCAATGTTCCTTCGACGTCGACGGTATCGCCAACCTGCAAGGGGCGCTCGAAGAGCAGGATCATTCCAGAAACGAAATTATTCACCACGTCCTGGAGGCCGATACCGATACCGACGCCGAGGGCGCTGATGATCAAGGCGAATCGGCTCATGTCGATTCCGGCGGCGGCAGCAGAGGACAGGGCTCCGAGCACGATCACGATATAGCCGGTCAGGACGGAAGTCGCGTAGGGCACGCCGCGCGGGAGATTGGCGCGTGGTAGAACGTCCTCGTCGAGCACGAAGCGAATCAGTCGGGACAGGTAGACCGAGACCCACAGGACCAGGCCCGCGCTCAAGATATCGCCCAGTGATAGTCCGAAACCGCCAATCCCGATGGGGTAGTCGATGATCTTGTGCCCGTAGCTGGCGAAGATATCGGCGATGCGGAAGCGGGCGAGGATCAGCCACCCCCACAGAAGCCAGAGAAATTTGGTCGCGACATCGGTCAGGCGTTCGCGAATCGCCGTCTCATGGCGCCGAACCATACGTAACTGCCGTGCCGTCTCGGAGCGCATGCTGACCAGCAGGCAGAAGCGAAAAATCTGCGGAACGGCCACCACCGCAATAAACGAGATCCCGGTAAAGAGCGTCGCTTCGGTGAGCATTTGGGCCAGGGTCACGTTCCCGGCGATATTTGCCCCGATCGCCACCGAGATCAGAACAAACGCGGCGCGGAGTCCCTGGTCGCGTCCGGCGTGCCATTCATCGGGATGGGAGTGGCGGCGCAGGGCCCAGCCGATGATGAAGAGCGCTAGCAGCCCTTCGCCAAGCAGCGACAGGCGGTTCGCTAGCGGGACGGGAAACATGAAGGTCCGGAGGGCATCGATCAGCATCCATAAGCCAAGCGCGTAGAGTGTCTTCCGGACCTCAGGGCCCACCAAGGGCGACAAGAAGAGAATCATCGGGCCTGTCAGGGCGACCCAAGTGAAGCTGACCGCGGAAGGTGGGCGGTCCGGGAGCAGCCAGGGAATGGCAACAATGGCCAGCAGCAACCCGCCGGAGATCGGTCGCGAAAGCGCCCGAAGGATTTTCTCGATTTCGGGTTCATGCCCCAACTCATTCAGGGCAAAGCGTCGCAACGCCGTGACTGCGGCAGCCAGAATCACAACCAGCAGGATGAAGCCGAGGACGCCGGTGCGGTCCTTCTCGAGGTAGGCAAGAAGCCCTTTGAAGGGTTTTGTGTAGGTTTCGGGACGTACGTCTTTCGAGTAGGCCACGGGGTTCCAGAGAGCAGCACTCTCGCGAATAAATAGGTTCTGCGATTGTTCCTTGCGGACGGTAGCGGTCTGTTCGAGGACGGTACGGGGGTAGTCGAGGAGCGCCGTCACCCGTTCCTGCAACGTCAGGACTTCAGCGCGGCGGGCCTCGAGCAGGGACTTTGTCCCCTGGAGCGCCTGAAGCGCATCGGACACAGCTTGCTGGTTGGGGGGGTCGAGTTGCGCCTTTTCGCGACCGGTGACATGCCAGGGGCCGCCCAGCGTTGCCACCTGATCAATGCCGTCGGTCAGTTTTTTAATGCGATCCGACAGCTGCTTGTTCCAACCACTCAGATTGTCTCGGATACCCATCCACTTGGCTTCAAGGTTGTCGATATTTCCCGGCGAGGTCTCGACAGTGATCTTTTCCCAATCCTCTTCGGCCTGATCGGGCAGGGCGGCCTCGAGGTCGTCGAGACTCCCGGCCACCTCGTTGGCAATATCGGACTCGCCTGCGGTCGTGCGGAGATCCTGCAGCTTTGTCTGCAGCTGATCCCAGCCCAGCAGGATCTCGGCGACGGAGATCGGCGCGATCGGCGAGGGCGTGGGGGCTGACGAATGCAGCGGAGCGGGGGGCGTCGCGAACTGCGCCTCGGCTGCATCCTTGAGTGACAGGGTGGCGAATGGTACGAGCAGGAAAAGCGCGAAGGTCAGGGAGAGGCGCTTTCGAGCCCTGGGCCCTAACTTTTTTTTCTTGAAAAACAATTTTTTCATGATTTCCACGGACCGCTGTGATGACCCCAGCGAGATTGTGTCTCAAGGATCCTGTTCGATGTCCAATTTGCTTGAGGAGAGTAGCGCATGAAGATTCTGACACGATTTTTACTGGTTCTGGCCACATTGAGCGTGGCGTCTTCAGGCGCTGCTTCTGACGATACCTATTCCAAGGCTTTAAGGGTATTCAAGGAGGCGGGCCAGAGTGAGGCCTATTTTTCCAAGGCGTACGGCTATGCGCTGTTTCCCACCGTCGGCAAAGGCGGCTTTGTCATCGGCGGGGCTCACGGAAGCGGTCGGGGCTATGCTGGCGGGGATTATGTCGGGGATA
>DLYX01000242.1:2927-4053 GCA_003447545.1 Deltaproteobacteria bacterium
ATGCTGGCGGGAATTATGTCGGAGATACCTCGATGACGCAGCTGAGCGAGCGCCTCCAGGCCCGCGCGAGCGCCTCGAATTCGGCAGCGACGAATGTGGGCCAGGGTTGGACCAAGGGAATGGCCGTATTCACGGTCGCCAAGGGTGGGCTGATGTACGAGGCGACGGTGGGTGGACAGAAGTTCAGCTACACCGCCCGCAAATAATTTCCGCAGGGCAATGTCTGCGGGTATGGAAATTCGCTTGACTCCGGAGCTTCGTCCCGGAGGCTTGCTCAGTGATTTGAGGACGTAAGTCCAGGAGGTTGAAAGTGGAAGAGTATCAGGAATTATTGGGTCAGGGCGCAGGGCAGATGGTGGATTTGGTTTCGCAGTGGGGACTTCAGGTCCTGGGTGCGATCGGCGTACTGATTATCGGCTGGTGGCTGTCGAGTCGCATTTCGGCAACGACCCGACGCGCGTTGGAGCGCGGCAAAGTCGATGCGACGCTCGTGCCATTCTTCAGCAATATGGCTTACTACCTGGCTCTTGCCGTTACGATAATCGCAGTCCTCAATCTTTTCGGAATCGAGACGACTTCCCTGATCGCGGTGCTCGGTGCCGCAACGGTTGCGATTGGCTTGGCGTTGCAGGGGACGCTCTCCTCTTTCGCCTCCGGAGTGATGCTTCTGATCTTTCGTCCGTTCAAGGTCGGCGATTTCGTCGACATCGGTGGGGTCACCGGAAGCGTGATCGAGGTTTCGCTCTTTACCACTCTTCTCCACACACCGGATAACGTGGCGATCATTGTCCCGAACTCGAATGTCTACGGTGCGGTGATCCGGAACTTCTCGGCCAACACGACGCGCCGTCACGACATCACCATGGGCATTGGATACGATGACGATATCGGTGTGGCGATGGACACTCTGCGCAAAGTCCTCGAGGCCGACGCCCGCGTCATGCAAGATCCGGCGCCATTCCTCGGTGTCGTCGAGTTGGCCGACTCCTCGGTCAATATTCTGGTTCGTTGCTGGTGCGAGTCGAAAGACTTCTTTGTCCTGAAGACCGACCTTCTTCGTGAGTTCAAGGAGAAGCTCGAAGCCGCTGGTTGCTCGATCCCTTACCCGCAGCAGGATATTCATGTT